>JBGSTP010000267.1:0-105602 GCA_041736515.1 Pirellulaceae bacterium | reverse complement strand
GGCGGTCGCAAATGTGACCAGCACCGCCGACGGTGAGGAGAGCGGACTGCGCCGCTACTTGTTGGTCTCCGCCGTACTCGACGAATCCATGTTTCCTCCGCCCGACCTCGAGCCTTTGCCAGAAACCGTCGAAGAAATGTTGGCAATGCAGAACAAGGCCAAGGAGTTAGCCGAGGGCGCTGCACCTGCAAATAGCACGACGCCTGCGACCGACGTTCCCGCCTCCGATGACCCAAACGCAGCAAAGTCCACCGACGATCAGCCCACCGGCGATAAGCCAGCGGAAGAAAAATCTACTGAGGAAAAACCTGCCGAGGTTCCGAGCACGGCCGCTGCAGAATCGCCGTCGAGTCCGGAAGCGGGCAGCAACGCGCCGACTGCTGAGCCCACTACCGAGAATCCAGCTACCGAGAATCCAGCTACTGATACGCCTGCTATTGGGGAACCCACGGCTGAGGAACCCGCGAGTGCGGACGAAGATAGTTGTGGACCGCAAGAAGCCACCCAGCAGGAGACAAGCGCGGCTGCAACCGTGGACGAATCGGCCAGCCCGCAGGCAGCGGCCAAGGTAGACGAACCGGCCGCTACCGCCGCGCAGCCACCGGCGGACAACACCGCTGTGGAAAATCCGCCATCGCCAGACAAGTCTTCTCAAGAAGCCAAGCCAGCCGACGAAGACAAAAAGGCGGAAGAGCCCAAAAAGAGCGACGAGGAGCTGAAGGAGGAGTTGGAGTTTGTACGCGAGCGCATCGCCAAAGAAAACCAGCGCAAGATCGATGAACGAAAAGAAAAAATCGATGCAGCTCGCAAACGCGTTCAAGAGTTGAATGCTCGTTTTGCCGATTGGTATTACGTAGTGAGCGATAGCGTCTACAAGAAGCTCAAGGTTTCTCGCGAGCAGTTGATCGTTTCTGCTGCTGCGGGCGCAACCACGACCGAGCCACCTCGTCCCTCGTTTGAACTTGGAAACTAAGGCAATCGCGTCTATTACACACAACCGGAACGCGATCAGTATGATTGCAAACCTTCCGCAGCCAAGCTGTGTTTTTTCAAGTTTGGGCCTGCGGGGGTTGGTCGGATCTGTAGCAAGCCGATATTCTATGAGACGAGCCGAATACGCCCTGGTAGTGCAAACTATGGGAAATTGATTGGTAGTTTTTGCGAGTGACCAGCCGCTCGCCGGGGCAACGACGGATGGGAATCTACGACCGAGACTACTATCAAGACTCGCAATTGCGACCGCTTCGACCGTGGGACAATCGGACGATGGTCACGTTGTTGATCTTCGTGAACGTGGCCGTGTATATCGCGAATTTTCTATTTTCTGGTCGACTTTCCGAGCTGAATGATTTAGGGCTGCTTAGATACTTGACACTCCGGCCCAGCGATTTGTCTCAGCCGTGGGAGTGGTATCGTTTCTTTACCAATGGCTTTGCCCACGATCCGCGAAATATTTTTCACATTATCTTCAACATGGCGTCGCTCTATTTCTTGGGCCGCAACGTCGAAGACAAATATGGGAAGTGGGAGTTTGGCCGTTTCTATTTGACGACGTTGCTTGTTTGCAGTTTAGTTTGGTCCGTCGTTCATTGGGGACAGCCCAGAAATCTATTAGGAGCGTCCGGTGCGGTGACCGGCGTGGTCATGTTATTTATTTTTTCGTTCCCGCATGCGACACTGATGCTGTACGGTGTTGTCCCCGTAAAAGCCTGGGTGTTAGGGATTATAGTCATCGCGGCTAATGTTTTTGGTACGGATCGATTTGTTGCCTACGATGTTCACTTGGTGGGGGCGGTGTTTGCAGCCTTGTATTTTTACGGCAATTGGAGTTTTTCAGGCATCGAAAGCTTGTGGGCAAGCCTGGCTATTGGCTGGAAACAAAAAAGACGCGGTTTAAAAGTGCATCAGCCAGAAAAGACAGGTGAGTCCCGTGTCTCGAAGGACGAAGCCGAATCGGATCGTATCTTGGAGAAAATCCATCGCGAAGGAAAAGACAGTCTGACCTCGCGCGAGAAAGCATTTATGGAGCGCTACAGCCGAGAGATCCGCGAGAAAAGAAAACAAATTTAGCGGCAATGGCGTTTAGTCGGGCTGTTGTTTCTTAAGTACAGTTTTCCAAATTACATTTTTCCGGACGCCGGCCAACGTTGGCCCTCTTCATCCAGTCCCTCAATAAAACCTGGTTCAATAATAATGTCTGCAACCAAGACTTTTTCAACTTCGCGGTCGGAAATCGCTGGACACACTATCCCGTCGATCTGCGAGAAGTACGGAACGCCTTGCTATGTGTATGATTGGTCAGTCATCGAACGTCGCATTGCCGACCTAGGGGCGTTCGATGCAGTTCGCTACGCTCAAAAAGCTCTCTCGAATATTGCAATTCTCGATCGAATGCGGCGGCATGGCGTCGTGGTGGATGCGGTCAGTGCCGGTGAAATAGAGCGCGCTCTGCGGGCTGGCTACAAGCCGAATTCGCATCCGGCAGGTATTGTTTATACCGCCGACGTTTTTGATCGAGCAGCCCTGGCGTTAGTGCTCGAACACAACATCCCGGTCAATGTTGGCTCGCCGGATATGATCGACCAATTGGGCGCGTTGGCACCGGGAAGCGATATCGCGTTGCGCGTAAATCCTGGGTTCGGACACGGGCATAGTCAGAAAACGAACACGGGCGGACCTCAATCCAAACATGGGATTTGGCACACCGCCATCGACGAATGTCTAGTGCGCGCCGATCGACATGGGTTGACCGTTACTGGAATGCACATGCACATTGGCAGTGGGACCGATTTCGAACACCTGGCTCAAGTTTGTGGTGCAATGGAAAAAGCGTGTTTAGAAGTCGGTCGTACGATTAAGACAGTCAGCGCGGGAGGTGGTCTACCCGTTCCCTACAAAGCGGAACAACAGACGATCGACATCGAACAATACTTCAGTTTGTGGCACGCTACTCGAAACCGACTGCAAGACAAATTTGGACATGCCATCGAGCTCGAAATTGAGCCGGGCAGATACCTGGTAGCTGAGAGCGGCTACCTAATTGCCGAAATCCGTGCCGTCAAGTCGATGGGCGAAAACACGTTTTATCTGCTGGACTCGGGGTTCAACGATTTGGCGCGGCCGATTCTGTATGGTGCATATCACCCGATTTCAATTGCTCACCGCGATGGGTCGTCCACTAGCTTGCAGCGCGATGTAGTGGTAGGCGGCCCGCTCTGTGAGTCCGGCGATATCTTTACGCAAGAAGAGGGCGGGTTTGTGGCGAGCCGTCGGCTGCCATCGGCGGCTGTCGGTGATTATCTGATTATCGAAGTCGCTGGTGCTTATGGCTATGCCATGGCCAGCAACTACAACAGCAAGTATCGCTCGCCTGAGATCTTGGTCGAAAATGGGGCTTTGAAACTAATTCGCCAGCGTGAGACCGCTGACGATTTACTTCGATTAGAAAGTATTCCGCCGCTAGATTAGTGCATTTAGCGTCCTGCCCAGTTTCTAGACTGAACTGCGCGCTGAATAGACAACTGCAAAATCTTTTCAAAAAACCGGCAGATTCTCTGAGGATTTCTTGCGGCGGATGTTCTGCCTTACCTCACGCATTTTGCAGCGGAGGCCGCCGTCTGACCGACTGGCCAAACTCGGCTTCCATGCAGCCGCAAACCGGTTGGCACAGACTTTGCTTTTGAGCAATAACAGCAGTGGCGACACCCGCGTTCGTTCACCTGCAATTGTGGGCGGCAAGGCGTTCGCCGCCGTACGGAAAACCCGGCGGCTAACGCCTTGCTAACTACTTCAAAAAATTTGTTGTTGTTGTTGTTTTTCGAGGAAAGGCTTCGTATGAAACTCTGGGATTATCCCGCTGCAACCCGATTGCTACCGCAGCGGAAGCAAGGCTTCACCCTAGTCGAGCTCTTGGTGGTTATCGCCATTATTGGAATCTTAGTTGGACTTCTTCTGCCAGCGGTTCAGTCGGCGCGAGAAGCTGCCCGACGCATGAGTTGCACAAACAACTTGAAGCAGATCGGCTTGGCTATGCACAACTTTGAAAGCACATTTAAGAAGTTGCCGCCAGGCTATTTGGGGCCACCGCGTACAGACCTATACGTGAACGCTGTTAATGGCGGATCTCAACAGTACTTCGGCGCGCTGCTGTTCTTGCTTCCCTATATGGAGCAGAACAATATCTACAATCAATTTCCAGTTGATTTAGCAAAGGTGGAACGCGTCGCGGGCACTGGGGAAGATTTACGATGGTTTAATCTAGCGCCAACTTTCTACACTGGTAAAACCGATCCGTGGGATATCGCCCAGTTCAAAGTACCTGGCTTCATGTGTCCATCGGACGCCAAGTCGCCAACCGTTCTATGGACGCGCGGCCACTTGTACCCCTCCTCCGCCACAGGTACAGGCGTCACCATTCAGATGTATTCTGGTTCAACTACCGGCGGATGGCCAGTCGCGGATATTGGTAGAACCAACTACTTGGGGTGTCATGGTCGTCCTGAAGTCGAAGGTGGAAAGTGGCAAGGCATGTTTCGCAATCGCTCGGTTACCAAATTCGGTAATCTGAGCGACGGCTTGAGCAATACAGTAGCATTTGGAGAAAATCGCGGCGGCTTTAGTTCGGCGACCACACCGCCCAGCCCTGCCACATTCGGTTGGTTATCGGCGATCACGCTTCCATCCTCCTCGTCCTGGTTGCTAGGTGAGGATAACTACTATGAGTTTTCCAGTAACCACACTGGAATTTGCAATTTCGTGATCGGCGACGGTGCGGTCCGCTCTGTTACTACATCATTGGATGGTCAGGTTTGGTTGCGTGCCAATGGCATCAGCGACGGTTTGGTCTTGGGCGAAGAGCTATAACTCGGGGACTCAACTTAACGTTTAACGCAACATGGTCCAAACTTATGAAAGCAGTGTGAATTGTTGAAAAAAAAAGTTGTAAATTTGCTCCTGGGCCTCACTTTAGCTGTACCCCTCGTTGGCTGTGGTGGAAGCAGTGAGGCCATTAAGCCAGAGCAATTTGCACCGAAACCTCCTCCAGAAGAGTTGTCAGAGGGCGGAGGCAAACGCGCAAAAACGGTCGTGCCAGCCGAATCGGATTAGTAGAGAATTTTAATTGAACGCCAAGCCTCGCTTGGCGTTTTTTGTTTTTCGACAGTTCGTATATGCATTCGCTCACACGGGCAGTTTACGATTGAGCAGATGCTGTTCGAACTCGACCAGCACGGGTCGAATGTCGGCCACGCTTTCGACTATGGCATGTGCGCCCGCAGCGCGAAGTGTTTCAGTGGCCTGGGCCAGCAACTCCTGTTGTCGTTGGGGCGAAACTTGCTGCCACTCGGATTCGGATAGGCCAACACAGTTGCCTGTGCGGGTAACACCAATCGTCCAGCAACCTGCATTGCGGCCAGCTTCGATACCTACAGGAGTGTCATCAACTTTGACAATGGACCACATCGGATAAACGCCAAGCGCTTTGGCGCACTCGAAAAGCAAGAATGGCGCGGGTCTGCCTTGGGGTGCATCTTCGGCACCGAAGGCGCAATCAGGTCGGTAACCCTGTTGTTCGGCAGACGCCGCCACGATCTCTAGTAGTTCTCGCGTGTATCCAGTTGTCGCTCCAATCTGTAAGCCGTGGTTGCGACACCACGCGACCACGTCCGGAACGCCATCGATCAATTGGTCGTGGTTGCTTAAAGTCGCTTTCTGTAAAGGCAAGAAATCTGCATACATGGCATCGATGTCTGCATCGGTAATGGAACAACCATGATGGGATTGTCTCCAGGCAGCATCCACGGAGGGCATTCTACCGATAGTAGCAATGTGATCGCGTTTGGCGCGCCCCATGGGTTCGCGAGCTTGAGCGGCCGTGATTGGGACTCCACGCATGCGAAAGATTTCTTGGAATACGGACGCTGGTGCACAGCTACCGTAGTCGATGGTGGTACCGGCCCAATCGAACACGATAGCCTTCAACTTCTGAAATCGAGAGTCGGTCATGGGCGTTCCTTATAATTCTCCGAAACAAAAACTAGGTGGAACTGACGGGTACTTACGCGAATTGTTTCCAGAAACGTTCGGCGATTCCGAAAGACATCGTCATGCCAGCTCCACCAGGAGCAACGCACACATGGACTCCAGTCAGCGGTTCCAACTCGAGCATCGGTAGGCTTGTATGTTTCGCATAAACACCGTGCCAACGCGCTTCGATTTTCCAGGACGGAAAAACGAATTGCTTCCTCAATTCGCGTAGGATCAATTCATCGATCTCTTCGCGATCGAACGGTCCGATATCCGCATCGTATTCATGCGAGTCTCCGAGCACGATTTGCCCAAGTTCATTTTGTGAAGCCATGACATGAATTCCCAGGCGGTCCAGCTCTGGCGTCTCTTCTGTCACGCGCTGTTTCAAAAGGGACAAGGATGGGCAATCGGCAAACGAAGTGTAGTGCCTTAACGTTAAACCGCTGGCCAGATGTGGGCCAAGTCGCCATCCGCTGGGCTGAGCCTGCGTGCGCAGCATATGCAATTTGCAGATGCGCAGATTGGCAGCAGCAAAGGTCGAGGGGAGCAAGGTCTGGAAATCAACTCCACTGCATACGACAATCCGCTCCGCCTGCCACTCACCACCGTCGCTCGTAAGCAAGGAACGTGGGCTCAATTGACTTACTGTCGTATTGAATTTGCAGTCGACCTGATGATGGCTAGACAACCATTGCGGAATGGCCGCAATTGCTTGGGAGGGATTTACACACAACTCTGAGGGACTCCAAAGACTGCCCAGTAGTCCGACGGGGTTTGCGGCGGATGTTTGCTGTAAAGTCTGTTCAGCGGAAAGCAAACTGATGTCCAACCCTGCTTGCCGACCCTGAGTTGCAAATTCTTCCAGCACAGCCATTTCATCCGGTCGATGCGCCAAGTGCAGGGAACCGCATGGATTAGTCCATACATTTGCTGCTGGGGCGAGCTGTAGCCACAGGGAACGAGAGCGCATGGCCAGCGTATGCAATTCGCCTGCCGGTTGTCCAATCGGCCAAACCATGCCGAAATTGCGAATCGATGCGCCTGAAGCAATCGGAGAACGTTCGAATAAAACGACTTTGAGGCCTCGTGCGGCGGCCATCCAAGCGTGAGCTAAGCCCACAATTCCAGCACCTATAATGGCGACGTCGAATCGTTTCATCTCATTAGTCTATCTTGGATTAACTAGGGTAGTGGCTGCATTCGGGACGGTCATTTTTCAGGTGCAACTAATTGTTCAATTAATGGCAGGTAGTGCTGCAAATCGGGTGTCTGCAGTCCCGGGATTTTAGCCTGGTCATCCCACTTGCGCAGCTTTAGAGAATCCTCCCAGTAAATTGTAGCCCGAAACAGCTCGAGTTCCGAAGGCGACATCAATCCGCCTTGAAGCTTCAAGCTCACTAGAGAGGGTTCGGAAAGTTGCTGCTGGTAATTGGGGTCAACTGTACAGAGGTAACGCTTTGCAGCCACATGTTGTCGAACTGGCTCGGTCACGGCTAAAGGAAAATGCCTTTCCAAATAGCGATATCCACTGTTTTCATGATGGTCATCGATCCCCTGGTCTGGCGCGTCCGCGGGCAAGTCGTGCAGCAAATGACCTATGTCGTGCAGCAGTGAAGCAATAATCAGATCGGGCGAAGCCCCCGCTTGTTCAGCCAAGAGTGCGCATTGCAACGCATGCTCTAATTGGGTAACGCTTTCGCCACCGTACTCGGAGTGGCCACGCCTGGCAAAGCAGTTTGCGATCTCGTCAACGGCATTCATTTATGTTCCAACGGTTGCTAGGGCTTAATTGCGATGCGTATAGCGGGGGTTGTGCGGGAATACTCGATTGCAACATTGATGTCTTGCAGCGGAAAACTAACGGACACGACTTCGGCAAAAGGAAAGCTGGCACCATGGGATTCCAAGAATTCGACTGCCGCAATTAGATCATCCGGGGTGTAGTTGTGAACGCCATGGATCGAGAGTAATCGGCGAATCACGTGCTCGGGAGAGATTTCGATGGCGGGTGTGGGACGCACGGAGCCAACCAGCACGATGGATGCTCCGGTCGCTGCTGCGTCGAGCGATGCTTGCACCGCTTCGGCATTCCCAGACATTTCCAAAACAACGTCATATATTGGTTGAAGTGCACCACAAAATTCGTCCCAGGCGATAGTAGTGTCCGCGCCGAACTGCGGAGCAAGCTCCAGTCGGCTGGCAGACACGTCGCAGACGGTCACCGAATCGGCCCCTCGCGACTTCGCCATCGCAGCAGCGGTCAGTCCAAGGAGACCGGCTCCCAACACTAAGACACGCGCACCCTGGAGCCGTGTTGCGTTGGACGCCACAGCCGTGCGGAGGGCCGCCGCAACCGTGGCCGTAGCGCAGCTGGCTGGAGCGAAAACTTCATCGGGCTGATCGTTCTTCAGCACGATGGCCTTTGTGCCACTGACCAAGTGGCAATGCTGGGCAAATCCACCGCTAAGCTGCCAGGCTGGACTAAGCTGCTGGTGGCCATATTTCTTTAAATGGGTGCACTTTTGCGGTATGCCCCGTACGCAGTTCCGACAACTGTCGCAGGATGCCGCCACCGCCCAAACGATGCGATCGCCCGGACTGATGGTTTCACCGCGCAGGTCCTTTAAATGGTCACTGCCCAGCGATTCGACGATTCCAACAATTTCATGCCCCAGAATGCAGGGCGTCGGTTCGTGCCGATGTCCGGCTAGCGTCGAGAGATCGCTGCCACACAATGTGCAGCAAGTCACCCGCACCAACAATTCTGGCGCGGACAGCACATTTGGCTTGGCGATTTGACGCAAATCCAGCGGTTGCTTGGAATCGATGAAAACGGCAGCCAAACTGTTAGTAGAATTAGCGACTTTCAAAACCACCATGCTTATAAGACTTACATGAAACCACAGCTGTCGTTGCACTAGGATAAGCTTGCTGCGGACGGGTGTCGATAAGGTCCCGTGCCGACGGAATAATGTTTGGTGAAGCCTAAAATCGCAACTGTCGGCCTGAACTTGAATTCCTACACTATTGAGATTGCTTGATCAACCGCATTCCAGCGAAAGCCTATTGAGTATGCACGACCAAAAGATCGGGACGCGGAGTACGGAGCCAGCGAGCGACAGCGGGGGTAATTGGGGGCCGGTGATCTGGGCCGTTGTAGCGGCGTTCGGAACTTACTTTTGCATGTATGCGTTCCGCAAACCCTTTACGGTGGGACAGTACGGCGGACTCTCCGCATGGGGTTGGGAGTACAAGACCGTAGCGGTAGTAGCTCAGGTGTTGGGGTACTGCGTTTCAAAATTCATTGGGATTAAAGTTGCCTCTGAGACAGAACCCGAACAGCGCGCGCTGAGAATTATCGGCTTGATCGTAGTGGCGGAGATTGCGCTGATCTTATTTGGACTGGTGCCTGCGCCGTGGAATATTTTGTGTTTGTTTTTGAATGGTTTGCCGCTGGGAATGGTGTTCGGTTTGGTGCTCGGTTTTTTGGAAGGCCGACAGCGTACCGAGGCATTAGCCGCATGCTTGTGTACAAGTTTTATTTTGGCCGATGGGGCGACCAAATCGGCGGGTAGTTTTCTGCTGAATCTTGGCGTGAACACATTCTGGATGCCCGCTTTGACCGGTGCCCTTTTCTTGCTGCCACTCTTGGGTTTTGTGTGGATGCTCAAGCAAATACCGCATCCAACCGTAGCCGACGTCGAAGCGCGAAGTGAACGGGTGCCGCTAATGTCTGCCGACAGACGCGCGTTCTTCCAGCGACACGCGTGGGGGCTGATTCCGTTGCTTGCGATGTTTCTGTTAGTCACTGTCCTCCGCAGCATCCGTTCGGATTTCGCACCTGATATTTGGAAGAGTTTGGGCGTGCAGACACTGCCGGAGCTCTACAGCTACTCGGAGATTTGGGTGGGGCTCGCGGTAACGTTGGCCAATGGGGCCGCCGTATTGATAGTCAACAACTATCGTGCGTTCCGTTTCTCACTGCTGACTTGCATTTTGGGATTTGTGGTTCTGCTATCGGCAACGTGGGGGCAGCATCGCGGCGTCATTTCGCCGTTTTCGTACATGGTTTTGATTGGTGTCGGGTTGTACCTGCCCTATGTAGCAACCCATACGACCATATTTGAGCGATTGATCGCAATGACTCGCGACAAAGGAACGCTGGTATTCCTAATGTATCTTGCGGATTCGATTGGCTACTTAGGCTATGTGGCTGTCATGCTAGCCAAGAATGCGTTTGAAAACCAAGGCGACTTCATGGAGTTCTTTCGGCCCATTTGCTACGTTTCTGGAGTCGTGTCACTGCTCTGCATGTTTGCGTGTCAGCTTTACTTTGCAAGATTCGCTAATTGGGAACCTCGAAGCTTGCCGGCCTCTAAAACCTCAGACGGGATTGTATGACAGTCGACTACTTGAATCCGTCGCTCCCCGAAGGTTTGACTCGTGTTAGTCTGCCTGTCGTTGATGCAACTGTGGAGAGTCTAGAAGGTTACGGCGTCTTGATCGCCAGCCCAGATGAAGTCGCTGTTGAAATCGTCCGCTGGCCAGCTCAGGGATGGAGGCCAGTGGATCTGGACAGCGGCGATGAAGCTGGGACAACGGAAGGAATTTTTGTTGGTAAGTGGCAAGGCGACATTCTATACGGCAGCAATGCTGCCGTTGGTGGCGAGTACATCCTGGGTTACGCCACAGAGCCCAATACGGCCGACACCGACCACGATCGTGCACCTGCCTGCGTGATGCTTTGGCATGCGAACTATCATCCCGACGGCGGTCAGTTATTTTTTCCTTTGGACAATCGCCCCTACTACCTGCCTCTAGCCTTGCCCGGAGACGATGTGAATCCCAGCGATTTTGTCTGCTTTAGATTTCGCGGAGATCAGGGTTGCTGTATCCACCCCAACATTTGGCATGAGGGTGTATTCCCAATGAGCGGCACGCAGCGTTTCTTTGTCAGGCAGGGCAGAGTTCATGCGCGGGTGTCGGTGGATTTCGCGCGAGAATTCCATTGCCTCTTGCATGTCGCGATTCAAAGTGCATGCTAGCGATCGGCCAATTGCTGATGATTTCGTTAAAGCGGTCGTGCGGGTTGTGACGATAAATCTAAAAGTGCCATGGGGGGTACTGCAAGCACGCCGCAGGCGTGCCACAGTTGGCGAACTGAGTTTCTATACTATGCTCGGTACGCTAAAAACAAGGATTCCGGAGTGCCTACAGCCGGACTTACACCCCCACAATTGAACGTCCCAGCCAAATGCGTAGCAATCCGCCGTCTGATGCGGTTCGCTGTGATTGCCATGATGCTAGCGTCCTGTGGCTGTGCTTTGATTCCGGACATCAAGCACAAGCCGCAGGTGATCAATCCGTTTCCGCAAATCCGCACGATCGCCATTCTTCCATTCGTTAATCAAAGCGAAGACGCAACGTTGAGCGGAGAACGCGTTTCGTTGGCCTACATGAATGAATTGCAGGCAATACGCGGTTTCGAAGTTCTTCCGTTGGGAGCTGTCAAGCAGCGTTTGGCTCAGTACCAAGGCCCCTTAGCTAGCGGCGTAGACTTTCAAGCCTTTGCACAGTCGCTGGGTGTCGACGTTGTGCTGGTTGGCTCGATCACTGACTACGATGCCTTTTACCCACCGCGAATGAGTCTCAAGGTCAATTGGTATGCAGCTAATCCTGGATTCCATCCCGTTGAAGTTGGCTACGGCCTTCCATGGGGAACAAAACAAGAAAAAGAAATCCCCACTTGGGTTCACTACGAAGCGCAGCGGGCTTTAGCCGCCGAGCAATTGGAGACGCAGTCGCCGCGCCCCAATTCTGCTGTTCCGCCATCGCTCATGCCAGAAGATGCTCCGGAGCTACTGCCAAGTCCCTCGGCAACTGCATCGGTTCTGGACGAACACTTGGGTTCATCGATAGTGATTCAAGATGGTGGAGGATGGCTGGAAAATGGAGCGCCTTTACCGCCTGATTGGCCCGACCCGAGAGGTTTCGTACCCGATCCCCCTGCTGCTATCAGACCCGAATATGTGCCACAGCATGAGCCAGTCATCTCGCACATGCGCAACTTTAACGGTCATGACGAAGATTTCACAGAGCAGCTTGCCGAGTATTTTTATTACCGCGACGATGCTCGGTTTGGTGGGTGGCAAGCGTATCTCCAACGCAGCGAAGACTTTATTCGTTTTTGTTGCCATCTGCATTTGCAAGAAACGCTCATAAGTCGCGGTGGACAAGATAAAAGCCGCTTGATTTTTCGATGGCCAATTGACCGATACTCTCGTTAAGTCGCTTCCACGAGCGGTTCACAGGCACTTGAACCAGCTCAATCAAGTAAGCGATGGCTGTAAAGCCAACCACGCCGACAGCGGAAATTGCTTTGGGAGAGGCACTTCCTCTGTCTGAACTCGGTGGCACCAGCCTGCATCATTGTTGCTAGTGATCGACCCAGAGTCGCTGGCATCCGGAGGCAATGGCTAATCGCATGGCACTACCAATCCCGCTACCAAGTGGCTCGGTGCGGGATTGGTAGCTTTGCGATTCAATTAAAAAATGCACGTCGACATGCAAGTAGCACGGAGGTACCGCATGGACAAAGAAATCAATGTGTTGGCGTTGGTCAAGGGCGAAGAGAGATACGTATTCTTATACGATGATGCCAATCGCGTAGAAACCTTGCGGATGTTAGGGCGATATGCTGCAGATCCACAACTGAGTTTCAGTTGGTACGATGCTGCAGTCATGAGCAAAAAGATTCGCGAGATGGCTAACGAGGCTACGGCGGATGCGATGTCATCCGTTAAACGTCCTCAGCGCGAAACACCGCGTTTCTCATTTCGGCATGAAGAAGACAGGATCTAGCCCGCAACGCATTCGCTGGCGCGTCGAGCGACAGTCGCGTTAGATTAAGTGAGATGGCGCGATCGAAGCTGGCGGCCGAGTTCGAGCAAAGACAGCTGGAAAGGCATCGGCAGATATGCAGAGTGCAATTGCGCAGTTTTTACGCTACTTGGCTGTCGAGAAGAATGCCTCGCCGCTGACGATCAAATCCTACCGAGAGGACTTGATCGATTTGGCCAGCTATCTAGAAGATGCGATTGGCGCAGGAGTATTGCCAAACAGCGTAACTCCGCGCGACTTGCGTGGGTATGCGGCCGCGCTACACGAAGCCGGTTATGCCCGCGCGAGTATCGCTCGCAAATTAGCTTCGCTGCGCAGTTTCTATCGTTTTGCGCAGCGTCAACAGTTGGCTGAAAGCAATCCCGCGAAACCGCTTCGCAACCCACGAGGACAAAGAAAACTTCCGCATTTTTTGAGCAACGACGAAGTCGGAAAGCTCTTGTTGGCGCCTTCGCTGCACAATGTGTTGGGGCTTCGCGATCACGCCATCCTCGAAACGATGTATTCGGGAGGTTTGCGCGTCAGCGAGGTGGTCGGCCTGAACGATGGTGATCTCGACTTCGAAGAGGGGATTGCCCGAATTCGCGGTAAGGGACGCAAAGAGCGATTGAGTCCTTTGGGCAAATATGCCATCGATGCATTGCATAATTACATGCGTCAACGCCAACATGCGTCCGCCGAACACAAGGGACGGTCCGCCCCCGTCTTTGTCAATCGTTTTGGAAATCGATTGACGACGCGCAGCGTCGGTCGAATGTTAGAAAAGTACATTCTACAAACGGGTCTCGACACTCGCACTTCACCGCACACATTGCGACATAGTTTTGCAACGCATCTATTGGACCGCGGCGCTGATATTCGCAGCGTGCAGGAATTGTTGGGGCACAAGAGTTTAGTGACCACCCAGATTTATACGCACCTGTCCACTGCCAATCTACGCGAAGTTTACCTGCGGGCGCATCCCCGCGCTCGATAGATCGGCAGTTAGTACCCAATTCCAGCGCGGAACATGATACTGTCCTGAAGGTCCAAATTGTCCAAAGGCGATTCGCGATACAACAACTCGCGTTGGAAAACATAGCCAACTTCCATAAAACCGACTCGTCGCCCCTCTCGCATCTGGTCATTGCGGCCCCACTCAAACCCAAGCACCAGTCGATTGTCGTTGATATCGATCGACTCTTTCGCGCCAGAATCGCGTTTGACGGTCCAACTACCTCCGCCATAGTAACCAGCCACGTACCACCACGTGTCGACGGTGCCAAGCGTCGAAAGCGAATGAGCGAGCTTCGGTTCTGGAAAGAATAGATCGAATCGTGTATCCGGGTTAGGTTGCCACAGCAGACCAACCGCAGGCAGTAGTTTCACTTTATTGCGATCCAGATAAATCACGCCGCCTTTGAGCGTCGCTCTGGGCGTCAGACGAATGCGTCCAATGCCCCTGCCCTGGATGCGCAGACTGTCGGAGGTAGCCGTTTCAAAGTCGGAGAACATGCCGACACGCAAACCCAGCTCCGCACCTAAAATACGGGCCGGGTCGGATTGCCAACCGGAATCCAGAAAAGCCGAATAAGCGAGTGGAGGTAGGTCGGCGGTGTGAGGCGGGCGCGGCCCCGACCATTGATGCAGCGAGAAACTCGGCAGCAAGTACAACGGTTGCGTCGAGTACAGAAAGTTAGGTATTGCAAACGCCAAAGCTAGATCGGAGTCGTTGATCATCAACGCATCTTCCGAGTCGGTACCATGAACGTAACTATGCCGAAATCGAGGGCCCTGAAATAATCGAATGAATTGTGGGTAGGCGGAATTGTTATTGAAGATCGTGCCCTGTGGATTCCAAGTGTTCGGGTTAAATGTGTTAGGGTTGAAATAGCCGTTTCCCGGTGGTGGGTAGACGCCTCCCGGATAGCTGGGCGTTGGATAAACCGGCTGGCCATAAGTGCCTCCGTAACCGCCATTCGGGCTGCCGAAAATTCCGTCGACAAAACTGCCAAAGAGGCTACCAGAGCTGCCACTGTTGTAGCCGCCTGAAAAACCAGTTCCTGGAGCTCCAGTGCCCGGAAACAGTGCCGAAGGCGCGGTGTTAGGATAGATGCCAGGTTGGCTGATGCCGGGGCCGGTATTCTGGAATGTACCAATCGTGCCGCTTTGTCCTGCACCAGGAAATCCAGGCGATGTGCCGTTGTAAGTCGGATATCCACCTAAGGGGGCCGCGCCCAAATTGGGTTGCGTTCCCGGATAAGACGGTGCGAACGCGCCGGGTGGGGCGATCGTTGAATTGGTGAGAGGTTGTAGGTACTGAGGTTGCTGCAGTCCGCCGCCAGCTGAGTAAGGATCGAAAGTTGGGCTGCCCAAGCCTGTCGACGGATAAATTCCCGCTTGGGTTGCCGGGTTGATCGGTACCATGGCGGGAGGGCCACTTAACGGAACCTGTCCCGGAGAAATCGGTCGTAATCCAGAAGGCGATTCTGGAAACTGAATCCTTTGGCTTTGGCCGAGCACTGGTGTGCACGCTATCCAGACGCACAACAGCGGCGCAATGAATAACGGCAAGTAGTAAGAAAAGTAAGTTCGCATGAACCAGCTCAGCAAGGTTTGGAGTGCAGGCTGGGTCGCCTACGGCATTCCGGTACTTGCTACTAGTCAATCCATGGCGACTGCGTCAAGATGTTTTGCAGAATCATTCAAGTTTGAGGATCACCATGCCGGGATGGTTGCGCGTTACTATCAAGTGCCTGTTGGTGCTTTGGGCAAGTCCCTACAGTTTGTTGGGGCTGTGCATCGGAGGTATTGGTATGCTGGTAGGAGGTAAGGGGCGAGTGCGCGACGGAGCGATCGAATTTTACGAAGGCGGAACAGCGCGTTTTGTGCGGAGTCTACCACCGGGGCCTACGACCATGGGCTTCACGCTGGGTCACGTAATTTTGGGCCAGACTGCCATGGGGCTCGAGGTTGCCGGCAAGCACGAGCGGGTGCACGTAAGGCAATTTGAGCGTTGGGGACCGCTCATGGGCCCGGCCTACCTCGGCGCATCCGCATGGTTGTGGCTGCGCGGTCGCGACGCCTATTTGGATAATCCGTTCGAGATTGAGGCCTATCGCGACGCTCCTTGAGTTCTTTACTTAGTTTTGATCGTCGTAGACGAGCGTTCCTTCTTCCTTGATTACTTCAACTGGCCAATTGGTGCTCGTTAACTTCGTGCGGACGATCTGAGTGCCAGGCTGATTGTGCTGAACTTGAAAGCGGTAAGTATACTGGTCGTTGTTTCGCATTTCTGCTACGGGGTCGAAGACGAGCTGATTTCCCTCGGCGCGATAATTGACTTGCGCGTCGACGGCGAGCAGCTTGGAACCATTGGGTAACAAGACTGCCAATCGTACGTCTTTGTCGGGTTTGTTGCCGACATTGGAAATCTGCACGGCATACGTCGTGCTGGAGCCAGTTTCGATCGTGCCGTTGTCCTGGGAGATTTTGAAATCAATTTCTGCCAGTCCGTCAACAGTGACCGTACCCTTGGCCTCGGCCTTCAATCCGAGATCGCCAGTTGCGAGCACGGCAATGGCTTGTGCTCCAAGTTCGACAGGCAGTACCGTCAACTCCACCGGGGCGGTATCGCCGGCCAGGAGTTCTTCCAATCCCCAGCGAACAACATGCTGAGCTGCATCGTATTGGCCATGGTTGTTTGCAGAGATGAATTTCAGACCTACCGGTAAATGCGCCACGAAGAGTAAGTTCGAAGCGGCCGTTGTGCCCGTGTTAGTCACCTTAATTTTGTAAGGTGCTTGCCGGTCCAGGTAGCGCAGCTTGGGGCCATCGATGGTCGCTGTCAGTTGCGGAGCCAGTACGGCGAGCGCCAACGTTTCTTCGGCCAAAGCGCCGTCTTCGCTGGCTGCCCGAATAGCAACGGCAGCCTGTCCTGGCTGCACGGCAGTCAAATCCAGGGTGATAGCCTGTACTTCATTGGGACGCAAATCACCGAGGCTAGCTGCAAGCTGTGCCTCGCCGCTATCGTGTTTCAGCTGTTGGGGGATATCGGCTTCTAGGCGAACGGCACGCGCAACGCCCGTACCCGTATTTTTCACAACGACCGATACTTGCTGCCGACTGGAGATCAACATCTCCGGTTGGCTATGAAGCTGCAATTCGAGCTTGGGAAGCGTGGCTACCGTTCGCACCGACGCTTGGGCTCCAAAGTAAACGAGCGCATTACTACCAACCTCTCCTTGAACGTCAGGTACGATTTGCAGCGTAATAGTCTTCTCATCTCCGGCAGCCATTTCCCCCAGATGCCAAACCAAATCGCCATTGGCATCCGGCGATATGGGAGGAACCGATTCGACAAAATGCGATCCTTGAGGAACTTTGTCGATCACACGTACTTCGTGTGCCATGGCGTTGCCAGCATTGCGGACGCTGATGACGAATGTCGCTTTCTTGCCAACCTGGATTTCTTCCGGTGCACGCTTTTGTATAATCATGTTTGGATTTTGCGAGCCATCCAAGTAGCGGTTTCCGGGTTGATTACTTACCAATCCTGCAATGCCTGCTGTCCGGAGCAAACCATTGCTGCTTTCGGATTGCGACGATCGTGGTCCAGGAGGTGCGCTAGCCGAGTAGCCCGCTCCATTGTTAGGGAATGAGCTGGGCATCGGTTGCGGAGGGCCTTGCATGTCGGCCGCTAAAGAGCCAGGCTGAGCCGGTGACTGGGACTGTGTCTGGGTTCCGGCAAAGGGGGGACTCTCAGGAGGTCGCATGCCGGCTGGCATGGTGGGAACATTCGCCGGCGTAGTCGGCATACTTTGGAGGGGAGCTGGGTTGGGTGTAGTGGCCAATCCTTGAGGAAATGGTGAAGCTTGCAGATCGGCTGTAGGTAGCAGGTTCGTCGGTTGCATCGCACCACGTTGAGTGTCTGACATGTCGCTGATGCCACTCGAAATAACTGGTGGTAGCGCGGGAGTGGGAGCAGCCATCGATGGACCGGCACCAAGGTTTGGATGACTCGGCGCAGTCGAGGAAATAGGAAACGAAGGTAGCGACGGCAGTGTTGCTGGTTGTTCGGTGGTGTTTGAAGCGTCTGCGGAGCCTTCGCCAAGCCAAGACGGCGGCTTGCTGGTAGTCGGCAGTCCACCAGACGGCGGTTCGATCGGCATCCCTGCAGAAGCCAATACGACTTCGGAACGCTCAGGCTGCTGGTCAGAGCCCCTGAGCGGATTTGAATTGTCTGCACCGCCGGGATTTCCGTAGGCTACAGACTGATCGTTGTTGGCTCTAACAACGAGCTTCGGCGGAGTTGCCGCCGGTCCTCGCCAATCGATTTCCGCCTCGTCAACTTGAATGGGTGTCGCTGTTTGGTTCGCCACCGGCTCTACGGTAGGTTGTTCGCGCTCGCGCTTCCGAGCGTCATTCTGTGCCAGGACGATGGAAAAGGCTCCGAGAACTACGATGCCACCGAGTGTTGCTAGTCGCGTACTAGTCTTTTTCATGCGTCGACGTCCGTGTCGGCAAAGGTATGGATGGGCAAACTCACCTGTCTCAAGCAGCCCATTTGTGCCGCCCGAAGAGCGTGATAGGCGTTGGTAGCAAAATCAACGTGCCGCGCGTAGATCACTCTGCGAAATTCCATGCGAGTGCGCAGGCTTGTACTGTGGCAGAGCCCTGTAGCCAGTCGGGGCGTTCAGCGACAAGCTGCCAAAAAACTGCGAATTTGCCCATTAAACTCGTCGGGAGTTTCAAGCGGCGTTAGATGGCTTGCCGATGCTAGCATCCGGAATTGACCGCGAGCCAGTTTGTCGGCCCAAAGTCGCGTCGCATCAGGCGGCGCGATTGGGTCATGTTGACCGGTGATTACAAGAGTCGGCGTGAAAATCGATTGCAGATGCTGGGAGAAGTCGGTTCGAATGGCCATTGCATGCTGTGCTTGGACTACGGCTTCTGCACTGCAATCGCGCAGGATACGCTCTGCAGTTTGAGCGATTTCAGGTTTGTGCTCCAGATGATAGGGCGAGATGAGCTTTACTAGCATTCCGGAAATTGCTGGCCAGGCGCCCAATCTCTTGGCCTGCTCGGCCATTTCGTAGCGCGCCGCTCGTGCGGCAGCGCTATCGGATTCGGGTTTCGTATTGGCAAGTATGAGTGCATTTAGGTTTGGTCCATAACGCTTCCAATATTCGAAGGCCACGTAGCCGCCCATGGACAATCCACAAAGAGATATAGATTGGTTGGGGGCAATATGTTGACGGACCGCCTCCACGTCATCGGCAAGATCTGCCATCGTGTAGCTCTGCTCTGCAAGCGTGGATTGGCCAAAGCCGCGGAGGTCTGGTGCAACGACATGATAGTGCTGCGACAAGCACTCGAGTTGCGATTGCCACATGCGGTGATCAAGCGGAAAACCGTGCAGGAGCATCAAGGTTGGCCCGCTTCCGGCAGAGGTAACCGAAATTGAATTCCCATGTTTCGCAATAAAAGAAACAGTTTTCATCTTAACTGAGAGCTCCCGTCAACAAACGCCATATCCACTGTAAGAAAAGTGCAATCAGAAGAGCGATGAATGCAGTTTGATTCCACTGCGTCCAGCGTTTCAGTCCCGATATCTTGGCAAGCAATAAGTGCGCCGTAGCCAGCGGTAGTTGCACGACAACGTACATGAAAATTAGCAACGACACTGGGTTGAGTTTCCACGCAGCGCGTAGGTCTCCATGAGCCAGACTGATGAAGCTGCGGGTAAGTCCGCAGCCGGGGCAATCGATTCCGAATCGCGCATGCATGGTACATGTTTCTGGCAATGGCCCCAGCATTGGCAACAATACCTGACGTTGGCTGCCAAGCGTCATGATGCAGGCCAGCACGAGTACGAGGGATGCGCCGGCCAGCCAAATTGCACTTACAACTCTGGGCAGACGACCTTCAGAAGTGGCTCGGCCTGGCGGTGGATCCGTTGGTATGGCGACGAGCAGTTGCTGTTTAATTGGAGCATTAGCGGTCACTTTGGACGGTAGGCTCCAGGGCACTATGCGGAATCGATCCAACTACTCTTTCGCTGCCGAGCAGGCGCAGGACGGACTTGATCAAAGACTGCCCGAACTGAAATATCGACAACCAAACTACAAGGATGAGCAAGAGCAGTGCACCAAGCGCTTTGTAGCTTTCGTTCTGAAGACGCTTTCCCAGTTCCGTCACTGGAGCTTCGACCGTTTCGCCTTTCTCTTGTACCAAAACCCACAGATCGCTGTTTTTGCTCGGCAAAACGCTGTTCACCGGTGTACTGTTCGAGGTTGCAGTCGACTCAGCAACAGGGTGCGGTATTTGAACCTGAGACATCGCGGCGATCCACGTGCCAGCATAGTCTTGACCGCCAGGAAACTCGGCGGCGGGGTCAAGGTAGTCGACGATTCCATCGGAGCGAAGCAGTCGTTCGAGTTGCCGTCCGTCCATTTGCGGCATAGTCGATTTGCGCATTGTCACTTTGTCCATCGAGGCGATGAGCGGATGTTGCAAAAGGGTACCTCGTTGATTGCCCGACCGTCCATCGACTAACGTGGTGAATTGGGTGACACCCGCAGCAACATCTCCGAGCAGTACGAAATCTCCCAGGTTGACGGTCAGAACCAATACGCCCACGGGTTCTCTAGGAACGGGTGGGGATTGGCCGGGTGGATCGGATTGGGTATTCGCGTTGGGCCAAATCGGTGCGCTTATTCCCAGTTTCCATTTGCCGGTGGAAGTGCTGCGAAAGGATGCGGAAAGGTGTGGGCTGCGAGTGGGACGGTAGTTGCTGCTAGGGGCATTGCGGTCGCCGTCTTCGCGCTGACCATTAAAGTAGCTGCGATAGGCAAAGTTCTTGCCGATGGGGCTGTCAGTTTCCTCTTCGGGATTTGCAAATGTTATACCCATGTTGGTGCCACGTCGTTCGTTGACAAAAAGGCTGTTAAAAATAGCCACTCCGCTACCATTTCCTTCGTTGGAAATTGCGGCTTTCAGCCGCAAATCGAGATAGTCTTGCAAAGCAGCAATGGCGGCCGCTTGCTGAAGTTTGCGTAACCCCTCAACGTCGATTGGAGCATCGTCCATTTGGGCCAAGAGTGGTTCCGTTTGCAGGACCGCATCGCTCAGTAATTCGGCTAGCTCGCTTCGGCTGGCCTCGAGTTCGACGAGCTTAAACAGCGAGCGAATTTCGCTTTCCATGGTGGATTTAGCGTACTTCGCCGTTTGAACATTCCCTCGAAGCGAAAGTTGCTGGACGCGTTCGAGCGACTCTTGCATGGCAATAGAGATGCTGCGATTTGAGAACAAGAGCATTAGTAGCAGTAGGAACACCGGGCCAAGCACGCCCATCAAATATAGTGGTCGCCGAACTCTGGCGTGATTGCGGACATCGATGGCTCCGATAATTTCTTGGACATTTCTGAAACGCTGCTTGGGGTCCGGAGCCAAACAGCGATCGATTATCTGGCAAAGGCTCTTGTCGATACCTCGACGGCGATAATGCAATCGCGGTCGTGGGGCCGCCAAAATGGCTGACTGATAGCGTTTTAGGCGCTCCGGCAACGTACCGGCAGTATCGATTTCCTCGATGACCTCGGGCGAACGATAGGGCGGAGCTCCGACGAGCATGGAATAGGCGATTGCCCCCAGCGCGTAGATGTCCCAGGAGACATCGGGGGTAGCCTGCAAATCGGCTTGCTCCGGAGCCATGAAAAAGAGCGTGCCAAGCGACGGAGTTTGGTCGTTGGTCATGCGACTCTGCCCAAAGTCGGCTAAACGCGGTCGCGAGCTGTGGTCGAGTAGGATGTTGGCGGGTTTCAAGTCACAGTGCAAGACACCTTTTCCGTGAGCATAAGCCAAACCATCGGCGACCTCGCGGAGGATCGCTACCGTTTCGTTGACCGACAATTGCCCGCGTTCTCGAATCAAGTCGCCAATCGAACCGTTCTCCAAGTACTCCATGACATAGTACGGAGGATCCGAGTCCCAACCAACCATCAACACTTGAACCACATAGCGACCGGTGGACATGCTAACGAGATGTTTGACCTCCTGTCGAAGCAGCGTCCAATTGACGCTGCTACTATGCATACAGAACTTGATCGCAACTTGGCGACTAGTATTGAGATCGCGCCCCAGCCAAACTTGGCCAAAAGCACCTTGTCCGAGCAGCTTTTCAACTTTGAAGCCCGGTATGGTGGCGGGACGCGCCGCAGCTTCCAGGCTTAGCTGTTCCGATCGGTGTCGCCCGCCAAGCGACTGTTGCTCAGTAAATTCAGGTTCCATTCGCGACAGCATGCAGGGTGAAAAGGGGGACAGTTAATTTATCCCCACATTCTACCGAGTCGCAGCCAAAAGGCGAAACCCTGCCAGAAAACCGTAGCCACTGTCGCCAGATTGCCAGACGGTGGTGATGTGTGAGGCTTGCACCTGTTCCACCGCTTGGCAGCGGATGGCTACAAAATGTAGCCACTGTCGCCAGACGGTGGACGCGCAGCTCAAGAGCACGACACGAGTTGCTGCATTCAGCGAGTAGTGTCTTTTTTGCTCATCCGCTTCAAATTGCAGTCTTCTAATTCGAGCCCTAACTTGGAGACAAGCTTGACCAATTCGGCTTGTCCATGCAGATGCAGTTTTTCGCTGATGGCTGCTTTGTGACGCTGAATCGTCTTCGGACTACGGTGCAACATTGCGGCAATTTCCGGAACATTCTGGCCATGACCCAGCAACACTAGCACTTCCAACTCTCGATTGGAAAGCACATCCAAGGTGCCGAGCTCTATGTGCTTTGTAGAATAATGTTCGATGTTCGATGCACCTTGATCCAACTCGATGTCGAAAGCACCGCGATTGGAAATGACAATCACTCGATCGAACGGTGGCTTCTTGTCGAGGATCGGCCAAATCGTAGATTCGATACGTCGGCCATGATAAACATGCGACATATGAATGGGCTTGTTATGCTGTATAGAACGGCGGATGACCTCGTGCCGTTCAATGGCAAACTCAGGCGGATGTAGATCGGAAAGTGTTTTGCCAACGTAATCAACCTCCAGCGTCTCAAAGAACAAAGCACAAGAAGTGTCGTTAACAAACAGCAATTGTCCGTTCGTATCTATAATGCTGACGCCAATTCCTGGCGACCGCGAGAATGCATCCCAAAGCCCATTTTTGGGCAGGTAGGGCACATCAGTTCGCGTAATAGCTGAATCGGAATTCTTTGTTTCAGACGCTGGGATATTTGACATGGCGGTCGCCTTTTTCTTATCGCCGAAGTTACATCATGAAATGGCTCAAATGGATGGATTGCCTCATAGTCTAACCGTCTGGCCAATCCGATAATACTATCACTCACCACGTATGAAAGTGATTCTTCTGCGTGCGAGAACGGGCGAACGAGCAGTCGACACCAGTTCTTTCTTGGTTCGATGCTCGAGCGGGGGGACCTAGGGGCATAGGTCTCCTCGCTTTTCTTTTTAACTGCTTTGCGCAGATGCGCAAGCTCAGGCTTCGAGTTGGAGAAGCCTTACGGGCAAGCCACAGGCTTCTGGTCTGCATGACTGCTCTGGACAATTCACTGCGCATAAAAAAAGGCGAAACCGATTGACTAGTCAATCGGCTCGCCTCACACGGGGGAAGAAGAAAGCTCCTGCTTTCCAGAGCACCAATCCTCGGCTCCACAGAACCTTAGGTTTGCGGCTGCGAAATGCGACGACAGGCCCTAGCAGTTGTCCCAGGTTCTTCATTTCCACGTTGGACGCAAACGGTTGTTACCAGCGTAGCGAAGATTGCGATAAAGTGGGCTAAACCGCTCGTGCGGATTGTTTGAAACATAAGCAGTGACGCTGATTGAGTTTTCCATCTGTGGCAACCGTGCATTCCACCGCAGCGACTCTATAACCTATGGTTCCATAGCCGACTGAACCTTGGGCTGCATTCGTTTCCAATGCGCAGCAACCAACGCTCAGCTACGGTACTCAATGCCCTAAAAGTACGCGTGCACCGGAGCTGATGGTCCATGGATATTGACGAAAAAGTTGCTAGCGATCCGCATTTGACACCTGCAGCAGATGCACCTGTTCTCCAAGTACCAGTTGCTCTGGATGTTCCCAAAGTACTGGACGAGGAGCTCAGCGAGAAAACCGCCGAGCCAGCAGCGATCCCAAGGTCACCAGAAAATGACAGCAAAGTTCATAGCGATGCGCCTCAGCGGTCTGACGTAAAACCAAAGTCGAAGTTGTTGTCGCGCGGAACGGTTTTCATGAAGAAGCATTTCCATCTATCGCTGGCGTGCGCGATTAGCTTGGCAGCCGGATGGGGATTGGGAGCACTGCGGGGTGGCAGCAATGAGCCGATCGTAGATGACACTTCCGCGTCGCTGGTTGTCCCAGAGAAAACCTACCTTGCGTCCATCTCGCGGCGCAATGAGCCGATCAAGCCATTGGTACCGTTTGAAGGCCTCGATCCGCAAGTCGTGGAGTTGGGACGCCGACTTTTTCATGAATCTGCTCTCTCAGGCAACGGTCGCATATCATGCGCAACCTGCCATTTAGTTGGGAAATTGGACGCAACTGAGACGTTATCCAAGTTGGGAGTGAGCGGAGAGGCTACCCAATACGATGCGCCAACGCTATTGAATGCTGGCTACAATCTGGCTCAGTTTTGGGATGGACGCGCGACAAGCTTGGAGGAGCAAGTTGAGCATCCATTGACAGACTCAAATATGCTCGGGTCGAGCTGGGAACGCGTGATTAAATATTTGAGCAAGGAACCAAGTTATGCGCGCGCATTCAAAGTGTGTTTCAGGGGGGTCCCGACACCGGAACGCGTCCAATCCGCACTAGCGACCTATGAGCGTTCGTTGGTCACTCCGAATTCGAAACTCGATCAATGGCTTGCTGGAAATGAAAAATCGCTTTCCGCCGATGAATTTGGCGGCTACTTTCTGTTTAAGAAATACGATTGTATCTCGTGCCATCAGGGTGCTGCAGTAGGCGGTTCCATGTTCCAACGACTGGGCGTGGCCAAACCCTATTACACGAACACGCTAGCCAAAGCCGATTTAGGACGATTCAACGTGACGGAGCGCGAGCGGGACCGAGCTGTATTCCGAGTCCCAGCGTTACGCAATGTGGAACTCACCGCACCCTACTTTCACGATGGATCGGTCGCAACCTTGGAATCCGCGGTTGAAAAGATGATTGAGTACCAATGTGGTGAACAAGTTAACCAGGAAAATGTGCGCAGAATCGTGGCGTTTCTCAAAACTCTGACGGGCGAACTACCGAATCCGTAACCCGACCTATGCAATCAACTCATGGATCACTCGGCCATGGACGTCGGTTAATCGAAAATCTCGACCTGCCCAACGGTAAGTGAGTTTCTCGTGATCGAAGCCGAGTAGTTTCAGGAGGGTGGCATGCAAGTCGTGCACGTGAACTCGATTCTCAACTGCCTTGAATCCGAATTCGTCAGTCGCTCCGTGCACGTAGCCGCCACGCACGCCTCCGCCGGCGAGCCACATGGTAAATCCCCAGTGGTTATGATCGCGCCCGTTGATTTTGCCTTGATTGCTTCCCTCCTTGGGAAGCTCTACCGTCGGAGTGCGTCCGAATTCTCCACCCCAGATCACCAAGGTGTCTTCCAACATGCCGCGTTCTTTGAGATCGGATAACAGGGCGGCAATGGCTTGATCGCATTGCCCAGCTAGTTTTCGGTGTTGGATTTCAATGTCATCGTGATTGTCCCAGGGTTGTCCAGCGCCATGCCACACTTGAACATAACGCACGCCATGCTCTAGCAAACGTCGAGCAATCAGCAATTGCCTGGCTTGCACGCCTGGTCCATAAGCATCGAGCACATATTGTGGCTCGTGGGCGATATCAAAAACTTCAGCGGCTTCCATTTGCATCCGATACGCCAGCTCAAACGACTGGATGCGAGCTTCGAGTTGTGCATCCTGCTGCCGGGATTGAAGGTGAGTGCGGTTCAAGCCCTGAATGAGATCGAGTTGTTGTCGCTGCGTTGATAAATCAATTCGCTCGTTGCGCACATTCTCGATGAGCCTGTCGATCGACGTGTGTTTGGTATCGATGTACGTGCCTTGGAATATTCCTGGCAGAAAGCCCGACTGCCAATTCTGGGACTCCTGAATCGGATAACCTCCAGGACACATGGCAACAAAAGCGGGAAGATTTTGATTGTCGGTTCCCAGTCCATACGTCAACCATGAACCCATGCTTGGTCGAACCAGTCGAGCCTCACCAGTATTCATCAATAGCAAAGAAGGTTCATGATTGGGTACATCGGCGTGCATCGACCGAATGATGCACATCTCGTCCACATGCTTTGCTGTATGGCGAAATAGCTCGCTAACAGCGATACCCGACTTACCGTAAGGGCGGAACGAAAACGGGCTAGGGAAAAGTGCGCCGGTCTTGCGTTCTGTCCGCGGCGTTTCGCCAGGTAGGGGTTGACCAGCATATTTGGCGATCGAGGGCTTGGGGTCAAAGGTATCGACATGGCTGGGACCGCCATTGGCGAATATGTGGATGACTCGTTTGGCTGAAGGGGCGAAGTGTGGCTCTTTCGCCAACAGTGGGTTGACACCACTGGATGTCGTCGCAGCTCCCGCCTGCTCCGCGAAAATATGTTGCAGCGCCAACGCGCCAAATCCCATGCCACTGCGCTGCAATAGCTCGCGGCGCGTCCAATGACCCGCGTTGGTGACTTGTTCCTGTTTCATGGTTGAGCCGCATCGGTTAATTTAGTCTACGTGTGATTAGTCTACGTGTGATTAGTCTACGTGGGCGAGTTCATTCGCAGCCAAAAAGGCACCAGCCAATTGCGATAATCGCGCCGCTTGCGATTTCGATGGCTCGTCGCTTGGCGACACGAACTCGAGAACCATGTCGAATTCCTCGTTGCTTGGCTGACGACAAAAAACCTGTTTAAACATCCAACGCGCTTGTTGACGGCGATCTTCCGAATACAGGCGGGCGCGTTCTGCCAGCTTATCCGATAGTTCAGCCATAAAGTCGCTATTTAAAAGAAACAGCCCTTGCTGAGGTACGCTTGTTTGAGCGCGCACAGGCGTGTGCGTGTCCGGGCTCGCCAAGTCAAAGGTTCTAAAAACCTGAGGTAGGTTTTGGCGATCGATGTAGGCATACACGGTTCGCCGTCGCGAATAGGGCGGCACAGAAATGCGTTCCGATTTCCCGTGAATCGACAGGTCAAGTAGTCCGCTGCGTTCGAGCAGAGTGTCGCGTAGCGATTCGAAGTCCAGCCGACGACGATTCATCCGCCAGTACAGTGAATTCAGTGGATCCACGCTGTAACTGGCTTTGTCGTGTTGACTGCTCTGCTGATAGACCCGCGAGGATACCACCGCGCGGATCAAACTCTTGATACTCCAATTCTCGGCTATCAAATAGAGCGCAAGTTGATCGAGCAGTTCCAGTTGTTTAGGAGGCGGGCAACGCAAGCCGAAATCGCTCGGGCTCTCCACCAGGGAGCTACCCGTTAAAACCATCCAAACTCGATTTGCAAAAACACGCGCAGTCAATGGGTTTTCGGCTGCCGCAATTTGCGCAGCCAACTCCGCGCGACCGCTACCGGTTGCATAGGGTGCGGACTGTGGAGCCAGCAGGCTGACGAACCGCCGCTCGACTTTCTCTCCTCGGTTTGACGGATTACCACGCAATAAGATGAAGGACTCACGCTGATCACTCGCATCGATCAACCTATGGGCCCACGGCTCGCCACCCGGCTCATCCGTATTTAGAAACACTCCGAACATCCCGTAATAGTCTGCTTGCGAGATCGGATCGTATTTGTGATCGTGGCATCGCGCGCAGCCAAGTGTCATGCCGAGCAGGCCACGCGCCACCACGTCCAATCGGTCGTCGATAATGTCATGACGATTGTTTAGAAAACGACGACCAAGCGTGAGGAATCCTAGGGCGGGGATGTCGGAGTAGTCCACCCCGCTAGCCGTCGCGGGCGCGATCAAATCGGCGGCCAGTTGCTGAGTTAGAAACTCATCGTACGGAGTGTCCAAATTGAACGCATTGATCAACCAGTCGCGGTACTTGTAAGCCTCGGCATATTCGCGATCTTCCTGAAAAACATAACCCTTATTGTCGGCATATCGCGAAACATCCATCCAGAACCTGGCCCAGCGTTCACCAAAATGTGGCGAGGACAGCAGGCGGTCGATGGCCTCGCCTATTGGTGCTTCGTCCGTCCTCGGATCGTTAACGAATTGCAGGGTCTCTGCGAGCGTAGGTGGCAAGCCACTTAAGTCGTAGGTCAAGCGTCGCAAAAGTGTTGCGCGGTCGGCTGGCTGCGAAAGGCTGAGCTTTTCCTTCGCCAAGCCTGCCGTCACGATCGCGTCAACAAAGTTGTTGCTCTCGTAAGGTGCATTTGTCTTACTGGCCGCTTGGCCTTTCCAGGGCTGTGGCGGCAAATAAGCCCAATGCTGCGCTGCACTCAAGGCTGGTGTGAGTTGAGACTGTTCCTGGGCATTCGCCTGCATGGAAGAGGGCATGGGCGCTCCCTGTTCTAGCCAAGTTTGCAGAACCGCAATCGCGCGGTCGTCCAATTTCTGTGAGGGCGGCATCTGCAATTCGCTGTTCTGATACATCACGGCAATGAGCAGTAGGCTCTTGGATGGTGTATTCTGGTCGATTACACTTCCGCGGGAGCCACCAACGGTCATCGCGGCGCGTGAATCCAGCAATAGATTTCCGTTCGCTTCGCCACTAGCATGCGAATGGCAGTCGAAGCAATGTTCCTCTAAAAGCGGCAGCACATGTTGCGTAAAGTACTGTACCTGAGGCAAATCTTCATCGGCAAACGCCGTGCAGACGCCAAGGAAAACCATCGTTACCACGAGCACAGCATCTGTGGAACGTTGAATGAAAAGCTTTGAAAAGTTTCGCATCAATGCATTCAAGTCAGCGAGGGGAGAGGTGGGCGCGAGTGAGTAGGTGGGTGATGAATATTATCATCTCACACGATCAGGTATTCAAGCACTCCCGTGGCATTTGCTGCCATTGTCAGCATCTGTCTTTTCTGAAACAAGCTGCCTGGTCGGGTATTGAAAAAGCGCCAACGAACATTGTGAATTCCAAATTTGAAAGTGGACCACTGAAATGAACTCTGATTCATCAAGAGCGACAGTCAAACTGAATCGATGGATTGGATTTGGGTTGGGGCCGGTAGCCTGCGCACTGACTTTGTGGCTGCTGCCGGAACAATTCATGGATGCAAGCGGGAATTTGAGCGAGTTTCGCTGGGCAGGCAGGGCCACTCTGGCGGTGATGGTGTGGATGGGAGTCTGGTGGCTAACTGAGGCAGTAGAGATCAGCGTGACAGCTCTCCTACCGATTCCACTTTTTCCTCTGATGGGTGTAGCGACCGCAAATGACACTTGTTTCCCCTACGCCGACCCACTCATCTTCCTGTACTTCGGAGGTTTCGTCATTGCACTTTCCATGGAACGTTGGGGTTTGGGCAGGCGTATCGCCCTACTGACCTTGCGGGCCGTGGGAACCTCCGCTGCCGCGATGATTGCAGGATTTATGTTAGTGACGGCAGTGCTCAGCGCATTTGTTTCCAATACCGCCACCACCGCCATGATGTTGCCAATCGCCATGAGCGTTGTGGCGCTGATCGAGAGCCAGAACAACAAAGCGGGGCAGACATCTGCAGGATTGGATCGTTTCGGTACCTGCCTGCTGCTGGCAATCGCTTATTCTGCCTCGGTGGGAGGAATTATGACGATCATTGGTACACCCACGAACACGTTTCTGATTGGGTTTATCCGCGATAAGATTGCGGTTGAGTATCGTCAGGATTTTAGCTTTGCGGGCTGGCTCCCAATCGGCGTGTCTTTCGCAGTGACCTTCCTGCCAATCATCTATTTCGTACTGACTAGACTACTGTTTCCTATTGCTGGGATTTCGCTTTCGGGGGGCCAAGCGATGGTCGACCGAGAGTTGCGGGAGATTGGCCGAGTGCAACGCGGCGAGTGGAACACACTTTATGTGTTTCTGTTGACAGTAACGCTGTGGCTGTTTCGACCGTTAATTGCTGGTATAGAGATACCGTGGGGCGACGGACTTACCCAGCCGTTTGCAAAACTCTCAGATACTGTTATCGCTATGGGAGGAGCAATGTTGTTGTTTTTGATTCCAGTTCGTTTGGACAAACTCGAGTTCACCATGGACTGGGATCATGCCGCCCGAATGCCTTGGGGCATATTGTTTCTGTTCGGAGGCGGGTTGAGCTTGGCGGCAGCGGTGCAAGCAAATGGTGTCGCTGAGTTCATTGGAAGTCAAACAGGCATCGCTGCCTCGTTGCCGCCCATCGTGTTGGTGTTCATCGTGACGACGGTAATCGTATTTTTGACCGAATTGACCTCAAATGCGGCCACCACTGCATCGCTGGTACCTGTACTGGCTGCACTCGCTCCGGGCGTGGGTGTGCATCCCTATCTGTTGATCATTCCGGCGACAGTCACAGCAAGTTGCGCTTTCATGCTGCCGGTGGCGACGCCGCCGAATGCTATCGTGTTTGGATCCGGCAAAATTACGATTCCTCAAATGGCAACAGCGGGCTTAGCCTTGAATCTTATCGCAATTGTGCTCGTAACTCTACTGACCTGGTTGGTTGTCAAGCCTTGGCTGGGTATCTAGCTACACGCCCGCTGCCAGCTATTGCCAGCAATAGATGGTGCGTTGCCCAAACTTGCCAAATAGCCAGGGCAGCGAGCTAAGAGGCGCTTCGCACGAAAGAACACGTATTTTCGACAAGGTTTACCTAGTGTTACTCAATTCTGTTTCGTGCTGCATCCGATACTACCGGCACGACCAGAATTTTGTGCGTGCATCAGTCCGAATCGAGGCTGGACGCGTGGGGGCGATTCCGTTTGCTACGGTGGAAGGTAGTTATGTCGTTGCTCAATTTAGCTTGGCGAGTAATCGCAGCGGTTGCCGTGATGGTAGCCGGTCCTAGTGTTATGGCACAAGGACGAAATTTACCTAATGGACCTGCGCTTCATCCGTTCGCGGAACCATTGGAGTTTGATCCAGACTGGCAATTCTTTGCTCCCGTCGATATCGATGAGATGCTAGAAAAGTCTCCTCGCAAGCGAGCCCACACGGGTTGGTTTGCAACTTACGACAGAACGTATTTGTGGGTCTCGCGTCCGGAAACGGAAGCCTCCCGAGGTACGGGCGACTTTGGTTGGGGGAATCGATTTGACGTCGGTTTCATGACCAGTGAGCGGACCGGTTGGTTGGCCAGCATTCGTCACATCGGTGGACCAAACGTCTACGATACGATCTACCAAGAACGTATTAACCGTGTGAATACCGCGGATACAAACGCCATCCCCAACACCGTAACGCCGTTTATCGATCGCAACGATCCCCAATTGGGCACCAGGGCCTACATTCTCGGCGACAGCTTGAATGTGTTCGCCCTGAGCAACTTTGAGATCAATAAAACATGGCGCCGCGAGCCGTATCGCTATGGCGGGATCATCGAGCCGATGGTTGGCTTTAAGTTTGCGACGATGTCTGACTTCGCCATGAATCAGAACTACACACGTCAGCAGACTCAAATCACGACTCCCGGTGGAGCGCCAACAGCAACGACTCAGCAGGAGCAATTAATCTCCGACGAGACCACGATCAAGAACCGCATGGTTGGTGGGCAGTTGGGAGCACGATACTTCACTCACTTTGATCGTTGGACTGTTTCGGCGGAACTGCGTGCGTTTGGAATGATGAACTTCCAGGCTCGCGAATATGACCGACTCGTGTACGTCACTGAGTACACCGGTGCACCAGCCACGAACGTGGGCGTACAGGCAACAGATTTTACGACGGGTACAGGTTTCATCCACGATACCAACTCCGAATTTGCCTTCGGATTCGAAGCCCGAGCCGAAGCTGCGTATCAGTTTACCAAGGCCTTCGGCGTTCGCGGTGGTATCGATGTCATGGACTTTGCAGGCGGCATCTGGCGGGCAGCCAACCCAGGGTTCGGGGATGTCAATCACCACACCCAGGATGTGCAACTTGCAGGTTACACTTTTGGTATAGAATTTAACCGCTAAACTAAGCTTCACCTTCCACTAGCAGTAGCGATCAGACCCAAGGAGCCATCTCCTTGGGTCTATTTCGTTGGTGAATTGGCCACAAGCAACCCATTGTGGCTTCGGTTGTCCCAACCGAGAAGATCAAGCAGCTCGGTTGTCCCAACCGAAAGGGAATAAGCAGTTCGGTTGTCCGGACGAGGGGAAACAAGCAGTCCGGAGGTCCGAGCCGAGTGAGACGTGCGATGCCTCTAGGTCGCGAAAACCAAGCTGCAGATGGGATGAAGACAATCGACCCTCAGCTGAAGACTTAGCGCTCAAGACTTAGCGCTCAAGACCCAGCGCTACAGCGGAGTGGTAGAGAGCCTTTCGAAACGCAACTTGGTGGCGTTATTTTCGGGCTCGAGTTCCACTAACATCGCTACGTAGCGTCGCGCCGAATCGATTAAATTGCATCGTTCGGCCAAATCAGCGGCCGCAGACAGGGCCTTGTGTTTGATTTCCGTTGTTGGCGGTGGAACGCGAAACAGGGCAGCTTTGCGATAGGCCGAAAGCGCTTCCGGAATGCGATTGGCTGCTTCCAATAGCTTGCCCAACTGCAAGGCGGCGGCACTTCGATACTTGGGATGCGCAACGGCAACGTTTAAGCTTTGAATGGCCAGTTCGCGCTGTCCCAAGTTTTCCAATGCTGTGGCGAGCGGCAGGTAGAGGTCCAACCTGTCGGGCTGCCTTTCCAATCGCGCACGACAGATTTTTTCGCGCAAAACATTCAGCTCGATGCGACAATTCTCAATGCCTTCCTCGGTCAGGCGAGTGGGATCTTCGCGATGGGCCTTCTGCGCTTCCCAGTGCAGTTGCAGCGACCGTGCAAGCTGGGATTCCTCCAGCAAAAAGTTGGCTTCTTCCACGTCCGGAAAACGACTGCAAGCGCTCTCGAGAACTCGGCGAGCATCCGTCCAGCGACTCGCCTGCATATAAATTTTGGCCAACTCGAGATAGGGATCAACGTTGATCGGATTGTCGCGAATCACATGCTCTAGGGTTTGAAAACGCTCGAGCGCAATCGCACGTTCCGCTGGCGGAGGTTCCTCGTTGGACCACTCGTCTGAATCAAGGGGATTCCGGCGAATTAACAGATCGTCCGGTGTGAGTGGTTGCATCGTATGAGCCTTCGTACGCTTTGCAGATGAGTTGCCCGCCAATTAATTATAGTGTACCCAGCTCAAACTTGTTCAGGAATCTTGAGTAGGGTTTCCTGTTGGAGTTTTGGCACCTGAGCCCGCGCTATCCCGGCCATCGATTCTTTGGGCGGCTATGGCCCGAACACGACCATTCAAGCGAGTCACCAACAGTGTTACCTTTTTCTGGCCATCACGCGAATATCGTTTTTGAAACTCGTTCGCATTGATTTTCACCGAGCGACACTTGACCTCAACCTGTCCAGCTCCAAAAGCCCGCAACCATTTGCGGACTTGTCGGTCATCCCAAGCCATTACCTCCTTGACTTCAAACGCTTGAGCCCAGGGTGTTTGTATCAGCTCGTCGCCTGTAAAATAACCGTGGTCGTCCGCCAGACAACGTAGCGATTGGGTTGTGGCCCACGCCGCTTGGAGCTCGGCAGCATGCAACGTGCTATGAAGGTCGTAGACGAATGCCGAGCAACGCTGGGCTGCTTGGCCGGAAGGTACTGGTTGGCCACTAAATTGGTGAATTGCGAGTTGTGTTGTCGGTTCTTCTGGTCCCGCTGGCTCGCAAAGTACGGCCTGTCGAGAATTACCAAGATGTAGCAGACCGCAGAGTAAAAGTTGCTGTCGGCATTCTCCGCGATTTCCCAACCACACACGTTGAGTTTGGGTTTCGATCCGCGCATTGAGGTCGTCGCCAATCCGAGTTGAAGGCGCGAGTTTGATAATGGCTCCCCTGCTCTGCTGGGCCATTTCCAGGGCTTCTTCCAGCGTGGGACTAAACTGCTCGGCGTCGGTTGTTTTGTTACCGTACGTCCGGCGATCGGGATCTATGTTCAACCACTCGCCGCGGAAGCTTTGCCAAGCCTCAGGAAGTTGCTGCGCATTAACCTCCGCAGCGTGACCATGCGCACATGCATTGTTTCTCGCCAGCATGGCAATGCTTCGATCAAAGTCTATGCCAAGAACGTCACCCCGCGCAGCTAACGCAATTAGGTCGGAACCGGCGCCGCAGCACGCATCGATTACGCGCTCGCCGACAGGAAACAAAGTGGCCTTGTAGGTTGCACTCCAATAGTCGCTGGCTTGGGATAAACTCTGATCTGTCCACAACCAAAGACTGGGATTTGGAAACCGGAGCCGACTCCGCCAGCGCAATCTGGATTGTTCTTCAAGCAGGGCGCGTTGCCAACTCAGTAGAGTTGCCTGCGTCTTCGTTCGCTCGGTAGACTGATTGGCTAAAATCTCGCGACCATAGCGAATGAGCCAATCGAGCTGATCATGCCGGTTTAGAGTGTCGTGCACGTTGCGGTACTCACTAGCTGCCAGCTCTTCGCAGCACACCAATTCGTTTGTGACAATTATCGCGTCGGAATTGGATCGATTGTAACGGTCGACGCTGGCGGACCAAGGCGTCTGTTATTAAAGCTGGCTGAAGGTCGATCTAAAGCAGGAACGCAGGGTTTTCGAGTCGCGTTGAACCCGCGAACTGGAGTGGAGAGTTTATGTCAGAACCATTTTATAGGAAGCCACTCGCAGGGCTAATGCTCTTAGCCGGAGCTGTTGGAGGTCCGTACGTAGCGTTTGAAACTGAAGCTGGGAAGCAGGCCAGTCAAGGAGCTACGCAGTTGTTGGGCGGTCCGTCTTTAGTCCAACCAGCCACAGACTCTGCTGGCGCCGAGCGCTATACTGCTTTCAATCCAAGTCCATTGTCATTGAATCCGCTCAATCCTACGGAAACGGATCACTCTTGGCAGCAGCCCGTTGTACATAGCCTGCAAGAAGTGCTGCGATTCGATATTTCACCGGGTTGGGTGATGCAACGGTTTCCGCGTGTGACAACGGTGTTGGCCGATACACAACTTGACGGTTTGCGCGTTCCCTTGATCACCGGTACGACCCCAAGCGATATTGCGGGTACTCTGACTTATAGCTTTGATCGTTTTCAAAGGCTGCAACGAGTGACGGTTCATGGCACCACAGGCGATGCGACACGTTTCATTGCGGAACTTCAACAGTTGTTTCAGATGCAACAGGTGCCTTCGCTGGGCGGCGTGCTCTATATGCTCAGTTGGAACGGACAACCGACCAGTATCGTGCATGTAGAGCCAGCTGCCGTCATTTATGGAGACTCTCCGTACTCGCGGTTTAACCTACTCATCGAACTGAACCAAGCTGGCTTAGAGTATGGGTTGAGCCCACATGCCATGCAATTGTTGGATGTGGGCAAGAGTACTCAGCGATGGTAAGCAAGCGAGTTGCGACCTTTTGGAAAAACGGTGGAGAAGATTTGGAAACGCAATTACTCTGAAATGCAGTAAAGGTGCTTGTCCGACCGCATGTAAATGGCTCCGTCGCTGATGGCAGGTGTGGCGCTGAAGTCTTCGCGATCCGTGGTTACGCGATTGACGGCCAGTTGCTTGAATTCTGAACCAGCTTCCAATACGTACGCCTCACCACCACGAGTTACGTAGTAGATTTTTCCGTTTGCAAGTACAGGAGATGCGTAGTCATCCCCGCCCATGCCACCACCACGCGAACGTCCGCCTGGCTGTTGATTTCCTGTCGAGGCCGCGTCGCTACGCAAACGCTCTTTGAAAATCTCCTTGCCCGTCTTGGCATCTAGGCAAGCTAAAACGCCTCCGGAAATGGTGTACATCCTGCCGTCGTGCACCAAAGGGGTTGAAAAGCGGGTACTATCGCGCCCCTTCCATACGACATTGTAATTTGTAACATCGTCCTTGCCACCGGCTTTGACTGCAACCGAGCCTCCGCCCCGACCGCCAACTGCATAGACCACTGCATCTTCAACCACCACGCTCGAACTGAATTGGTCGTCATCGTTAGCCGAGCAGAACCAACGAAGCTTTCCGTTTTCTGGGTTGAGTGCCCAGACCTCGTAGGGGGCTCCGATGACGATCTCTGCTTTGCCATCCGCTTCAACGACTGCAGGAGTCCCCCACACCATACCGAACGCTTCGGAATCGCATCGCCACAGTTCTTTGCCGGTAGTCTTGTCCAAGCTGACGATCGCACGACTTTCCGCACCCGCCGGGACAATCACACTATTCTTGTGCACGATAGGGCTCGATGATGAACCCCAGCGGCGTGGATCTGAGTCCGTACCGACGTTCGTTTGCCATAGTTGATTGCCATCGAGATCGAATGCCAGCACGCCGCTCTTACTGAAGAATACGAACACGCGTTCGCCATCGGACACTGGCGTATGCGATGCGTAGCCGTGCTGGGGGACACCCATCCCGCTATAGGGATCCTCAGGTGCAGTAGACGGTACGGCCTTCTGCCAGAGTATGTCCCCTGTAGCCTTGCGCACGCAAACCAAGTGTCGGACTAGATCCTTAGGGTCGCCGACGTTCTCGCGAGAAACGCCATAGCCGGAATAGCAGGTTACGAACACCTTGTCGCCGACCACGATTGGGCAGGAAACGCCAGCGCCAGGCAACTGGATTTTCCATTTTAAATTCTTGGTCGGGCTCCACTGGGTCGGTGTCGGCTTGTCGTCCACGGAAACGCCACTGCCGTTGGGACCGCGGAAGCGATTCCAATCTGCACCACTAAAAGTAAGGCAGGAAAGCACCATCGTGCCCGAAAAAAAGACGCGTCGAAAATTCATGAGACTCACCATAGATTAGGGAAATTCGAATCGATAATGATCATCTTCGCTTTGGTCCTTGGTACCGCAGAGTGCGTAGGGCAGCCTTGAAAAGTAGTAGCTTAGGAAACGGAAGGCTGTTCCGCCTGCGAACCAACGAAGAGACGAATGCTGAAATATAACACTTCTCGCGTCGATTAGTTTCGCGTTTTCTTTTTCTCTGCCGCGTGTAGCTCGCTGCCAAGCGGTGGAACATCTCGTAGCCACCCGCTGCCAAGCGGTGGAACAGGCGTAAGTCCAACGCACCACCGTCTGGCGACTGTCGCTACATCTCGTAGCCACTCGCTGCCAAGCGGTGGATTTTTGAGCCAGCGAAACGGTGTTCAGTTCTGCGGACGGCCGTTGAAGCAATATTCAAACGAAAAGAGCCGCGTTGCTTAGTTGTCCCGCTAGCAACGCGGCTCTTCGTTTTTCAGTGAGTTGCCCGCATAGAGCGACGCTGCTACCAGTTGCCCTATGCCTCACTGTTCTTAGCTTGGTAAAGCTTAATTAGCTGCGCGCCGACTCGGTCTCGACCGTATTGGGATCCAACCCATCCACAAAACTCATCAGCGCCTTGTTGCGGTAGGGCTGCTGCAGTTTGCGAACCGCTTTGCTCTCGATCTGTCGAACACGTTCGCGAGTCACGGAGAAAATACGTCCAACTTCCTCGAGCGTGTAAGCGTAACCGTCGGCCAAGCCGTAGCGGAGACGCAGGATTTCACGTTCACGGTAATTTAGGGTTTGCATGGCTTCATCGATGTGATGTTTCAGCGACTCTTGGTTCGCTTCGAACAATGGATCGTCATCTCGATGGTCTTCCAGGAATTCACCGAAGTAGCTGTCTTCGTGATCGCCGACAGGTTGATCGAGCGACAGTGGCTGACGAGCCATCTTGATAATAACTCGAGCATCTTCGATCGACAGTCCAGCCTTTTCTGCTGTCTCTTCTACCGAAGGCTCGCGCCCCAGTTCTTGAACAAGTTGGCGAGTCACCAATCGAACTTTGGTCATCGTGTCGATCATGTGCACTGGCACGCGGATCGTCCGGCTTTGGTCTGCAATAGCTCGCGTAATTGCTTGGCGAATCCACCAGGTTGCGTATGTCGAAAACTTGAAACCCCGCTCATACTCAAACTTATCGACGGCTCGCATCAGTCCCGTGTTGCCTTCTTGAATCAGGTCGAGAAAGCTCAAACCACGATTGCGATATTTCTTCGCTATGGAAACCACTAGTCTGAGGTTGCCGGCACTCAATTCGCGTTTGGCTGCGTCGTATTCGACGCGATAGCTGGCTACGCGTTCAACACGACGTCGCAGCGTGCGCGGGCTCTCATAGGTGATTCGCATTAGGTATCGTAACTCTTCGAGCAGCTGCTCGAGCGAATGTCCATCGACATAGCCCGATTCGCGAGCCACTTCGATCTGGCTTTTCAGCGTGCGCATTCTAGCATCAATGCTTTCGAGTTTCTCGAAGAGCGGCTCTAGGCGGTTGGTCCGAAGGTTCATTTCCTCGACTAAACGAACAGCACGATTGCGTCGACGAGTTAGGCGTTTCCAAGCATCTCGTCGGCATTGCGCGTCTACTTTGCCGTTGATGGCTGTGAAATAATCGTGGTGATTGAGTATCAGTAAATGTCGCAGCGTGTTGATATTGGGCACGATACGCTTCATGATTGCCTTCTTCTCAGCCGCGTTGGTCACGCTAACTTCGATCGTGCGATCCAAACGCAATTTGCTATCGCGAACCTGCTCCAACAACTTGCAGGCACCTTGCAGCATGAAATCGGTGGCCAGAATCCAGTGGCGGTATTTGCTTCTAGTGCGCTCGATCTCCTGCGCCGAGGCAACTTCCTGCTGGCGAGTCAACAGAGGAATTTGGCCCATTTGCATCAAGTACATGCGAACTGGATCGTCCGTGCTTTCTACTTCGTCTTTCAGCTCTTCTAGGTCACCCTCTTCGATAAGGTCGCTATCCAAGTCGTCGACATCGCTCTCGATTTCGTCATCCAGTTCCTCCGCCGCATCAGCTTCATCGGCGTAGCGACCATTGGCGGCACCAAGTATTCGAGTGTCAACGCCGTCAAAATCGCCATCGAAATGATCATCTAAACCTGCGTGATCTCGAAAACCCTTTTTCATCGTAAACCCTCTCTGGTAGCGTTGACTCGAAGGTGCTGAGCGACAAGCTTGGATTCAGCGTGAGGCTCGTTGCGGGACGAGAGGGTAGAAAAGCACAGCCAGTGCCAGGTGGGATAAAAACAAGGTGGCGTGATTCGTAAGTTGTTGGTGGGTAAGCTTTTAGCGTTTTTCTGTGGATTTGGCAGGCCGTCGCCCATGTTGCGATTCGGCAACGCTTAGATGCAGCAGAACCCATTTTGTTGCCAATTTTCAACAAAAATTGGGTAGATTTTCGCCAGGCCTGGAATTAAGAGAGGCAGCGCTAATTATCGTCTTTAAATGCGGCGGTCGGCTCGAAGTGCTCGTAGTCGTTGACCAGCCAACGCTCGCCTTGCAACATGAAATAGGCTTTGACAAAACGGCGAACAGGGGCACGCTGGCCTTGCATTTCAATAGTGACAGCAACGTTAAATTCCGCAATCGCGGTTGGAGGGGTGCTTTTTCGATTCACCGCAATCGACTTCAGCCGCGTAACGCGAGCTTCGGAAATCTTGTAGTTGGGTAATTCCGATTTGGCTCGCGCGACAGCCTCGGTGGCGGCTGGGTGGATGTAGGAAAAAACTCGCTGCTGGTCGTTTTTTGAGAGTGCCGCAGCGACTTCTTCTATAGTCCGCTGAATCCGTTCGCGATCCGTTTCAATTTGAATTCCGACCAGCACGGTTATTAGCGTGAATATGCCCGCGGCGCCCGATACAATTAGGGCCGCCTTGGATCCGGATTGCGTCCACAACAAAGCGGCGCCCACGACAATCACCAGGCCGCATAGACCAACCATCAGCGGACTCTCAAGAGCGAACTGGACCATCTTAAGATTCCCGAAAAATAGTGGTAATTGTGACAGCTGACCTGCTGGTATTACGCTTTAGTATGTGCCCAAGTTCACTTTGCAGCGGAGGCAGGATCGGTCGCCGAACAAGTCGCCGGATGGGGCCCATTCGCGGACGTAAGCTGTTTTGCTGGGTAGTTTCGCGAAGCCCCTGCTTAGCCTTACAATGACTCCCCAATTGGATCATCGAAGAGTATCAAGAATCGTAACCATTGAAGACGCGGAGAGAAAAATGGCTGATTGGCCGATAGGCGTGTTTACCAGCATCGATGCGGGGCTGGGTGTGAAGCTCGAAGTCGTTCAACAACTAGGAATACCAACAATACAGCTGCATGCTCCCCATCGGTCTTCGCGAACGCCCGAGTCGGCAGAAAAGTTTCTGGAGTTGATCGATAGTCTGAACATTGAACTAACCGCAGTTTTCGGTGGTTTTGAAGGCGAGAGTTACGCAGATATTCCAACTGTGTCGCGGACCGTCGGTTTAGTGCCACCCGAAACTCGCGCGGAACGACTGCGCGAGATGTGTGAGATCAGCGACTTTGCTCGCATCCTGGGATGCAATGTCATAGCGCTTCATTTGGGCTTCGTGCCGCACGATCCAAGCCTACCGCTGTACAACGAGGTTTTGCAGGTGACGCGACAGCTTTGCGAACATGCTGCGCAGAACGACCAGAACGTGCATCTGGAAACGGGCCAAGAAACCGGCGATGGATTGCTGGCGTTTATCGGCGATTCGAAATGCGATAACCTGTTCATCAATTTTGATCCGGCAAACATGATTCTCTACGGTACCGGCGAGCCTATCGATACGCTGAAACAGGTCGGTCAATATGTCCGCAGTGTGCATTGCAAGGATGCGCTGTGGAGCGATCGTCCTAGCGAAACTTGGGGACGCGAAGTGCCATTGGGTGAGGGGCAAGTCAACATGGAACTGTATCTGCGAACGCTCAAGGAAATCGGCTATTTGGGGCCACTTACCATCGAGCGAGAAATTCCCCAAGAACCCGAGCGGCAAAAGCAGGAAATCAGCCATGCAGCAAATCTGTTGGGCGATCTACGAAAAAAGCTACTGTGACAGCCGCAAACAGTAACGCTTATTGGTTGCCCGCTTGAACATTCACCCAAGCAATGGTGGCCAGCCAGGCCAGCCACAGGACGTAGACAAAAGCCACTGCCAGCAAGCGACCAGGCCATCGACTGCGGGCTGTCCCGTCGGTTGATTTTTTTTCAGTCATAGAAGCGGATCAAAAGTAAATTAGATGAGCGATACTTGGCCTCGCACATTCTACAAACTTCCGCGCATTTCCTATAGCCTGCTTTGGTCGAGATTCGCATCGGGACTCGCATCCAGCACAGCAGAGATACGACTGGGAATTCCCTGTCGGTAGATGACCATTCCAACACTTTTACCGATGGGAGTCATGCCCACAGTTTTTACCAGATGGCCATCGTTCTCTATGGGCTGACCATCAAATTCGAGGATGACATCGCCGACCTGCACCCCGGCTCGCGCGGCAGGAGAATCCGGGATAATCGATTTCACCAGAGCGCCTCGCGTACTCTGCAACCCCAAGCGTCGGGCGGTGGAAACGTCGAACGAATTTTCCAACCTCACGCCGAGATAGGATCGCAAAAATCTGCCCTTCGTTACTAGTTGTTCAGCGACGGAAATGGCCATGTTGATCGGAATCGAGAATCCGATCCCTTCATTGCCACCCGAGTTACTGGCGATCGCTGTATTGATTCCAATAATCTCTCCGCGGAGATTGATGAGCGGTCCACCACTGTTGCCAGGATTGATGGCGGCATCAGTTTGAAAAAAGTCCTGAACTTCGATTTCCTTCGAGCCCAATTCCAAATTGCGTCGACCCTTGGCACTGAGAATGCCATGCGTCACGCTATGGCTCAGGCCAAAAGGACTGCCGACGGCGAGGACAAAGTCGCCAATTTCCATCGCATCGCTATTTCCGAGTCGAGCTGGCGTCAGTTCTTGTTCGTCGATCCGAATAACTGCCACATCCGTAGACGGGTCGGTCCAAACATCCAGTGGACGCAAACGCCGACCATTGTTGAGCTCTAGTCGAATCGAGCTCATTTCGGCGGGATAGATTACGTGCCGGTTCGTCAGCACATACGCAGAACCGCGCAAGGAAATCACCACGCCAGCACCAGCCTCTTCAATGCGGCTGCTGGCAAAGCCTTTGCCTGGGTCGCTGGTCTTGGTGGCTTCGATATGTACGATGCTCGGACTCGAGAATTTTACGATTCTTCGAATCAGCCCCAGTTGCCGATCGAGCGCATCCGCTTCAGCCTGAATCTGCTGGTATTCGAGATCGCGACTGGAAAAATTGTTTGCAAAGTTGCGGGATTGGTTCGGCAGTTCCGACGTAGTCTCGCGCGATACGGGCCGCTGACGCCGGCTTGAATCGTCAAAATTCGAGCTTGAAGCGATCGGCTCCGGCGCAGGTCGCAGCAGGATTTGAGCTTGCGCGAAATTCACAGTACTTGGCCCCACCGCCAGGCAAGCCCCAATCAACCATCGTCGAACCTGTTTCGAATTTCGCAACATGAAAAACCTCGACTGGGCCAATTCATTCGCATGGTTTTTCAAAGAGAGAAACCTGCGTGTCCACAACCTCGAGCCGCAAAATCCAGTTTGCGTTCGCGGAAACGTACGACTTCGTAAGTTGTGGAATCGGCTGTCCCGCCGAGACACACCTAGGCGAAAACAGTGGCGAAGCAATGATAGCGTCCACTGCGACCTAATTGCGCTTATAAATCGCAGTGTGCGGAAGGGCGCAATTGTGCACACACGTACGATCAGTTGGGTCGTAACTCATGGACCGGCCGTCGCACCGTCCGGGGGTCTACGACTCGATGGCATCATACGCAGCATCGGATAACTCGGACCAGTCCTTATAGCCAGATTTTTCCAATTTAATCTGGCATTTGATACACAGAGTCGCGTAGGGCAGCGCTTCCAAACGTGCCAAAGGAATCGGTTTTTCGCAACCCTCGCATTCGCCGTATTCGCCGCTGTGGTAACGGGAAATCGCGTCGTCGATGAGCAGCAGTTCGCGGCTTTCAACTTCAGCCATCTGGCTGGTGACTTCCTCACAGCCGGCATCCAACGCAAAATCGGCAAGATCGCCTGAAGCTAGATTCAGTTCGCGCAAGGCCGACAAGTCGCCTTTCAAAGCCGAACGCAATGCGTCGCGCCGCCTGATCAGCAACAACCCTAGCTCTTTCATCGCATCATCTCGATTCATCGCTCTACCCTCGAATTCTTGAAGCTTGCTCAGGCCAAAAGGGACACCATCTATTCTACGAATCGAACAATAGTTTGGGAAAAATTCTTTAACGACCGAAGCTTCGTCGCCGCAGCTGCTTGGTCTCATTAACAATGCATGCCGGAGCCCAGGGAGGCGCGAAGCGTAGGAATCGCGGGTAGCATCGCGCTCTCGGCTTGGCAATCGCAGTTATCCGGTTTTGCCGTTGCTGGCCGCACCCAAGCCGGACAACCCCTACCCAGCGCTTTCGCGTTGTACAGGCTTTCTATCAAGTGCTCGTACCCCTCGACCATGACCTCAAGACTCCACGATTCTCTAACCAACTGCCTGCCCGCAAGTCCCAGGGTGTTTGCCAAAAGTTTGTTTCCGAGGAGCTGCACAATTGCATCGGCGGTCGCTTCATAGCTCAACGGCTTGGTGAGTAGCCCCGTTTTTCCATGCAACACGGTTTCGCTGATCGAACCCACGTTGGGACTCACCACGGGTACGCAACTTGCCAGTGCTTCCAAAATAGACACTGGGTTAGCTTCATTTTTGCTGGTCAAGCAAAATACATCCAATGCCGCGTATATTTTTTCCGTGTCGCTTCGATTGCCCAGCAAATGGATATGGGACGTCAACCCATTTTCTGCAATCAAGTCGACTATCTCTGGTCGCATCGGACCATCACCCACGATGACAAAGTGCGTCGCAGGATGTTCCCGCAGTACTTCTCGGGCAGCGTTCACAAACTGGTCATGATTCTTTTCCGGTCGCAAGGCTGCTACGATTCCAACGATTTGCGCGTCGAGCGGAATCCCCAGTTCTTCCCGCAACCAGTATCGGTGCGTGTGATTGGGGCGGAAACGATTCGTGTCTACGCCGTTCGGTATCTTGTACACGCGATTGGCTGGAAATCGTTCGTTAACGGCCAAATGCTCTGCATGTTGCTGGGCGCATGCAATAAAAGCGTCGGTGATTTGTGTGAGCAGGCGATTTAATCGCCCAACTCCATCGGGCCAACCTGTCGAGTGAAGTGCACTGCAAATGACCGGCACGCCAGCCAGTTTCGCAGCTAGCCTTCCCCAAAACATTTTGTCGCCAGCCCCGACTGTTATCACAGCATCCGTGGGGCTGGACTTGAGAATCCGCGCCAACCGAAAGAGTATGGAAAAATCCCATTTCGAAGCGAGTAGCCCGGCGTAAACCGGGACCTCGTGAGCTAGTTCCAACCCGAGCGCGCCGGGCTCCTTAAGGCAGATAACTTCCGATGAAAACGCTGCTTTGTCTAATTTGCGAATCAAGTTCACCAGCAGAACTTCCGCGCCGCCTACAGGCATGCTCGTTAGGATGAACTTGAGCCGAAGTTTTTGCGGTGGTTGATTGGATTGGGTTTTCATGGGCTAGCTAACTTTAATGGAATCGGGGGCAAGCATTCTTTCTGCGTGATGCGGCTCTAAGAACGGCACGTCGAACTTTTGGTCAAACTTCCTCGCGTCATAGGTCAACCAATTTTTCAGCCGCTCCAAGCCCTGATCGGCATGAATTCGTCGCAAGTGAAAACCAGTGGAATTGGGCCAGTTCCAGTCGCCGTAGGCTGTACAAAATCCTGCAAAGCCTGCAGATGCGATGACATCCACGGCCAATTGCGACGTGTTTTTCGGCAGGCCATAGGGAAAAGCAAAGTAGCGTATGCTGTCGCCCACCCAGGCCTCCAAGTCCCGTGCACTGCCAACAATCTCGTTCCTGATAGCCTCTTCGTTTTCCAAACGTCCCAGATCGGCATGACTTCTGGTGTGGGCACCAATTTCAATGCCCTGGGAGGAAAACTCTTTCAAATGCTCAACCGTATTGGGCGGCAATGGATTTCCGGCAGCCACGTCGTGCGGAAAACTAACGCCGGTTCGAACGAAATCCGTCGAAACAAAATAGGTAGCCGGCAAACTGCGGCGAACTAACTCTGGAATGGCGAAATCGGCGTTTTCGGCATAGCCGTCATCGAAGGTAATGCTGACCGTGGGACGAACGCAGCCCATGGAGCGAATGCGCGTCTGAGCTTCTTCGAGCGAAACGATATCGTAATTGTCATGCAGCCAGTCGAGATGACGGCTGAAGTCCTTGCAACTGAGAGTCCATGCGTTGGGAGAGCTATCAGCCACGCGATGATAGAAAAGCACTGCCACCGGCACTCGGTTGGTTTCCTGAAGAGTGCGCAGCAAATTCTGTCGGCTTTTCTTGGTTAGTCGCTGATAGAGCCAGAGGGCTTGCTCTTTCATTCGCTTCCTCGCTATCTACCCAAGCACCGCTTGAGCTGACGCCTAATCATTTATTACGGAATACCACGTTGCCAGTTGAATACTGCAACAGAAAGTTCGGGAAAGCGGCGATAGCCTGGCGAAGAAGTTGTTGATAACAGTACCGCTGGAAGTCTGTAGCGATTGCAACGGGTATGCGAGCTCGACGGGCACGAAACGTTAGGAGTGGAACGAGCAGAACCTTCTGAGTCTTTCAACCAGCCACTAGAAGCCTTGGACGGTCAGCCCCAGATCGTTGTGTCGGATGGTGGACAATTTCTCAGCCAGTTTCACTTGAAGCCGCTCGATGGTGGATTGGTGTTCCGGCAAAGTTGCAAGATTTCTAAACTGCTTTGGATCGGCGAACATGTCGTACAATTCCGCGCCGCCGTCACCCTGTTCGCCATACTGAATGTAGGCCCAGCGGTCTTCGCGGAGCAGAAAGCCTTTATGCGATGGGGCAACACAGAACGCGGTGTCTCGCACAACGAACTGAGGATTGTCGAGCATGAGCGAGATATCTTGACCTTGCAGATTCTCGGAGATGGGCAGTCCGCAGAGCTTCGAGATTGTTGGGTACAAGTCGAGCAGTTCGACAAAACTATCGCAAACGCCGGGCTGCTTTCCAGGAACACTGATAATTAGCGGTACTTTCGCCGACTCCTCGTGTAGAGAGACTTTTGCCCAAAAATCGTGCTCACCCAAGTGGTAGCCGTGGTCGCTGGTAAAAACTACGATTGTCGAATCCTCGAGACCAGCGTTCCGCAGCGCCGCCAGGACCTTGCCCACTTGCGCATCCATATATGCGACCGAGGCCAAATAGCCGCCGATGGCTTTCTTTTGTCGGCGAACATCCATCTTCATGTTGCGGCTAGTTTTGTAATTGATTCCCAACTTAGGAATGTCGTCCCAGTCTGATTCAACGGGTTCGGGCAATGGGATGTGCTCAAATGGCTTAAAGGCGGGGAAATAGCTGCGCGGTGCGACGAAAGGTACGTGAGGGCGAACAAAACCGACGCCAAGCCAGAATTTATTGGCCGCCTGCGCCGCGATGAGCTCGGATGCTTTTGCGGCCGTCTTGCCATCGCTGTGAATGAGATCATCTCCATCGGCTTCGACAACCACAAAAGTATTGCCACCTACCGCGGGCTTTTTGCCATCCGGATTGTTCTCTAATGTTTCGCCTGAACCGGTTGCTTTCCATTCTGGACCAGGACTGTTGAAACGTTCGGTCCAAGATTTGTCGTCATCCGCGCCATCGCTGCCGTCCTCGATGCCACCAGGCACACCCATGTGAAAAATCTTGCTAACGCGGGCGGTGTAGTAGTCGTGGTGCTTAAAGAGTTCGGGCCAGGTATGTCGCTCGCCGATGCGGGGTCGAGGACTGTCATAGCCAAATGCGCCCGTGGCATGTGGGTAATAGCCCGACAAGAGCGATGCGCGCGAGGGGCCGCAGTAAGTTGCTTGACAGTAGGCACGCGTGAATCGAGTGCCACGGGAAGCGAGGCTGTCAATATTCGGAGTTCGGCAAAGTGTGTTGCCATAGCACGACAGAGCAGTCGATGTTAAGTCATCTGAAATAATCAACAGTACGCTGAAATTTTCGGCAGCGCGGGCTGGCTCTACCACTACAGCAATCACTGCTACTGCTAGTGCGAACAATGCCTGCAAACCGAAGGTGCACAAACGTGCGGATGGTCGACATCGGTCGATAGAGTGTCGAAGGTCTCGAGTCGATGAGTGGCTTTGCATACGTTTGTCTCTCAATGCGCGTTAGCGATCATCCCACTGCGGAATCGTTCCAATTGTTGGTTGCAAACAAGGGCCCAGCATACCACACTATAAACCGCCCGTTTGCGAGTTAATTTATCGGTAAGCGGCGAGAATTCGCAGTGCCGCTCCTTTAGCGCCTAGCCGACCAACTGATCTGATGCTCGCCTACGCCAATTGGTTTGTGTAAAGAAGTGCGTGATGGAAAACCAACACAGAAACATCTGAGTCACAGAGTACACAGAGGTCATGACCGATAGACAACTCTGTGCCCACCGTCCCTCTGCGTTTCTCCATCTCATTCCAGCCATCAACTTTTGACATTCGCCGATTTCAGTAGCAAAATCCCTTATATTCGTTCGAACTCACTTGCGAGCTTGGCGCCTCTGCGTGAGATTTGCTGAACCGCGACTGCACCTCGACGTGAGCGCAGGTTTGCAGGGCTTAAGAAGCATTTTCATGCCGCGCCAGTGGAAAGCATTGAATGGGCTGCGTGTTGCATTCTACCTGCTGATGGTGTTGAATAACACAAACCCCATGATCGCTCCAAGTTGAGAAAAGTCCATGCGCACGAACACATCACATCTACTCTTACTGGGATTGGTTGCCGCACTGAGCAGCAACTCACATGTCAAGTGTGCCGAGAAAACGGCTGCCCCAGCTGTAGGCTCGATAACCTACAACCAAGACGTTCGGCCCATTTTGTCCGCGAATTGTTTTCAATGCCACGGGCGCGATGAAGCCGCACGCCAAGCTGATGTGCGGCTCGATGTTCCCGGCCAAGCAGACCTTACTGCAGTTCTTGACCGAATTACATCGGTGGATGGTGGAAGTCGCATGCCTCCTCCGGAGGTCCATGATCCTCTGTCGGCCGAACAAGTGGAGATCCTCCGCCGATGGATAGCTGCGGGCGCGCCCTATCAACAACACTGGTCTTTCGTGCCCCCGAAACGCCCCGACATTCCAGCCAACACAAATACTCAATGGAGCGAGCATGCCATTGATCGCTTCGTTCTTGCCCGGCTCGTGCAGAAAGAACTCAGTCCTAGCCCAGCAGCTGATAAACGCACAATTATCCGTCGACTCTCGCTTGACCTGACGGGTTTACCTCCCACTGTGTCCGAGATCCAGGAATTTATCAACGATCAATCGCTTGAAGCACTCGAACACTTGGTCGACCGGCTACTTGAAAAACCTCAGTTTGGTGAGCACCTGGCCCGATATTGGCTCGATTTGGTGCGTTTCGCCGATACCAATGGTTTGCATCATGATCATTATCGAGAAATGACTCCCTATCGCGATTGGGTAATTCGCGCCTTCAATGACAATCTCCCTTTTGACGAATTCATCGTCGCGCAAATCGCGGGCGACCTCAACAGTCAGCCCACTGTGGACCAGCAGATTGCGTCGGGCTTTAATCGTTTGCACTTGATCATTGATCGCGGCACAATGCTCCCTGAAGAAAGCTTTACGCGAAATGTGGTCGACCAAGTTTCTGCGATCGGAACTGCGTTTCTTGGGCTCACGCTGGAATGTGCCGTTTGTCACGATCACAAGTACGATCCGATTTCTCAACGTGACTTCTATCAGCTCTTCGCCTTTTTTAATAATTTCGATGGCGAACCCGAGACTGGATCGCGAAGTGGCACCGACTTTGTACGCGGTCTGCAGCCACCCTATTTGGAATTGCCAAGTCCAGCTCAGTCCGAGCAGCTGGCGAAGCTGGATGCCGAGCTGTTGGAGCTCACCGCCAAAATCGAAACACTGAAAGCCAAAGAGGCCAGCAGCCAGACCACTGCCAATGCGGATGGTAGCGCTGATGGCGCAGAGGCCGGTCACATGGAAGAATTGAATCAGCTGACGATGCAATTGGAGAATGGCAAGAAGGCGCGCGACTCGCTATTGACTGCCATTCCCGCCACGCTGGTTATGAAGGAGCGCAATGAAATCAGACCTGCCCACCTTCTCATTCGTGGGAATTACGATCAGCCTGGCGAAATAGTCGAGCGGGACACGCCACGCTTTCTGCCACCCGTGAAGAGCCAGGGCGCGATAAAAACTAGATTGGATTTGGCCCAGTGGTTGGTTTCATCGGAACATCCACTTACTGCTCGCGTCGCAGTCAACCGTTTTTGGCAGCAGCTATTTGGAGTTGGACTGGTCAAATCTTCCGAGGATTTCGGATCACAAGGGGAAGCCCCCAGCCATCCCGAATTGCTCGACTATTTGGCAATACAGTTCATCGACTCCGGTTGGAATGTGAAGTCGCTATTGAGATCGATTGTGCTCTCCAGAACCTATGGTCAGTCTTCCAACGCTGTAAGGACTCAGTACGCCAGCGATCCCAATAATCGCCTCCTCGCTCGGGGTTCGCGTTATCGACTGGACGCCGAAGTCATTCGCGACCAGATTCTTTTCACTTGCGGACTTCTTAACACATCGCTCTATGGCAAGAGCGTCAAGCCACCGCAACCTGCAGGATTGTGGGAGACAGTGGCGATGCCCAGTTCGTACCCGAATGTCTACGTCGCCGACGAGGGGGACAAAATCTATCGCCGCAGCGTGTACACATTTTGGAAGCGCGCGATTCCGCCGCCGCAGATGTCGATCTTTGATGCGCCGACTCGCGAGAGTTGTGTGGCACGGCGCGAACGAACCAATACGCCTCTTCAAGCCTTGGTAATCATGAACGAGCAACAGTATTTTGCGGCTGCGATGAGCTTCGCGCAATCGCTGCTCAATCGCCACGAGCTCAACGATACTCAGAGGCTGCAACTCGCCTACGAAACGCTAACTTCCAGACTGCCAAATCCGGAGGCTATTGCTATCCTTAGTAAGGGTTGGGAACAGTTTCGCAGTTTCTACAAGGGCGACTTGCAGGCTGCACAAGAAATGGTTCAGGAGAGTGCAGCTCCCGCGATTGCTGCCGAAGCGAAGCGGTTGAATCCAGCGCAGACGATAGAGCTAGCTGCCTTTTCGATGGTAGTCCATTCGATGCTCAATCTAGATGTCACAAGGAATCGAGAATGATTTCAGCAGAACTTCAGCAACAGCTAGACCTCGATAATCGCCGCCGATTCCTAAAGCGGTCGGGCATGGGTTTGGGGGCTACTGCGCTAGCCTCACTGTTTTCCACCGCAACAGCCCAAGGGGCGACGCGAACCACGCACTTCCCTGCCAAAGCCAAACGGGTCATCTTCCTGTTTATGGCTGGCGCGCCTAGCCAACTCGATCTGTTTGATGAAAAACCCGAACTCATCAAGCAATTCGCCCAGCCCTTGCCTCCCAGTGTTAGCAACGGGCAACGTGTGACGGCCATGACCAAGGGGAAGGAGCAAATCGTTGCGCCGTCGATGTTTCAATTTGCGCCAGCAGGAAAAAGCGGTATCCGCATGAGCGAGCTGTTGCCACACTTGGCAACTGTCGCAGATGATTTGTGCATTATCAAGACTCTGAACACCGACGCAATCAATCACGATCCCGCCAAAACACTTATTTGCACCGGGTCCCAGATTCCAGGTAAAGCCAGTTTGGGTGCCTGGCTGAGCTATGGGCTCGGGCGGATGAACGAGAACCTACCGGATTTTGTTGTTCTCAGTTCCGCGTTCTGGACCGGCGATAAAGGTAATGTCCAAGCCCTCTACAGTCGATTGTGGGCTTCCGGATTTTTGCCGACAAAACACCAGGGCGTTTCGTTCCAACCGTCTGGCGATCCCGTGCTCTTTCTATCCAACCCCGCCGGAGTCACTCCCACTTCGCGCAAGCAAATGTTGGACTTGGTTACTTCGCTCAATCAGCAACACTTGAACGAAGTCGGCGACCCAGAAATTCAGACGACCATCGCGCAGCAGGAAATGGCTTTTCGCATGCAGACGTCGGTTCCCGAGTTGTCCGACCTGTCTGGCGAGTCCGAGCATGTGATGAATCTTTACGGACCGGAAGTGCACAAGAGCGGTTCGTTCGCACGGAATTGCTTGTTGGCCCGCCGCATGGTTGAACGCGACGTGCGTTTTGTGCAACTGTTCCACCGTGGCTGGGATCATCACGTGGGGCTACCGGGAAAAATGCGGGGGCAGACGTTCGATGTCGACCAACCTGCAGCGGCGCTGCTGGCCGATCTCAAACAACGTGGTTTGTTGGAGGATACGTTAGTAGTGTTTGCCGGTGAATTTGGTAGAACCACCTACTGCCAAGGGAAGTTGACTCATACAGAATATGGTCGAGACCATCATCCACGCTGCTTTAGCGGTTGGATGGCAGGCGGCGGAATTAAGGGCGGAATGACATATGGCCAAACCGACGAGTACAGCTACAACATCGTAGAGCGTCCAGTTCATGTTCGGGATCTGAATGCCACGATTCTGCATCAGCTTGGCATCGACCACACTCGCCTCACGTTTCCATTTCGCGGTCTAGACCAACGGCTCACTGGCGTTGAACCAGCGACCGTGGTCAAGGACATCCTCGCTTGACGCTTTTGCAGTTGCGCATCGCAATGCATGACAACTTGAAGCGTAAGCGGCGGTTGCTTTAATCGCATTAACGGTCTTTGGCCAAGAAGTATTTACATCCAGCGAATGGAAAACAGCTAATATAAGGATTTTGCTACTGAAGTCGGCGAATGGCAAAAATTGATAGCTGGAATGAGATGGTGAAACACAGAGAGGCACTGAGGGCACAGAGTTGTCTATCGGTCATGACCTCTGTCTCCTCTGTGACTCAGATGTCTCTGTGTTTGGTTTTCCATAGCGCACTTCTTTACACAAGCGGATTGGCGTAGGCGAGAATCAGATCACCGAAAATCTATCCGGTTTTCAGCTCGACACGCCAGCTGACGCGTCAAGCAAGTATTGGCAGAGTCTTTCACCAACTTGCAGTGTCAACTTGTCGAATTTAAAGCGCTGAGGAAACCGCCTTCATTTTTTCGAGGCCCGTCTGCGCCACTTGCAGTGGCGGCTGTTGCCAATATTCGCGATTGAACAATTCCAGGCTGAGTGTGCCGGAAAAACCACCAGCGACCAACGACCGCAGAATCTGTTTAATTGGGGCTACGCCATCGCCGGGATAAACGCGGTCTTTATCCGCAATTTCAGCCCGAGGTGGATTGGCGGGGTAGTCGTTCATGTGCAAACAATGCAGCTTCGAGCCAGGTACGAGGCCCATGTTGCTAAAGTCGTTGCCGCCTTTGTACATGTGATAGACGTCCAGCAATACACAAGCATCGGGATGATTGGCGGCTGCTGCAACATAGAGAACCTCTGCAAGCGTAGAGAGGTTTGAAGAAAAACCCCACAGCTCCACTTGAGGCGTAACTTCGCATTGCGCACCCACCTCTAATAATCGACGATATCGCTCCGCTGCGGCGTCTAAGTTTAACTTGGGCTCTTTCGTTGCTCCCGATGGTGGCGCGGCTATTCTCCGGCCACCAAGTGCTCGAATTGTGTCCATGTCGCGTTTGCACTGTTCCAGCCCCTCAGCACGCTGCTTTTCATCTTCGGCAATCCACGCACCGAAAGCTATGGCGCTGTCGACGGTGAGCCCCAAGTCCTGAATCTGCTTGGACAAATCCGTTAGTTTCCCACCGCCCTCGATAAATTTGGCAATATCGCGCAACCATAGTTCCACCGCATCGTAACCGGCTTGGGCAGCTATCGTTAACTGCTCCTGAATGGGAATGTCTCCGCCAGCATTCTTAATTGTGCTCATGTTCAAGCAAAAGCGAAATCGATTGGCTGGTGCGGCTAAAGTTGGTGCTTGTGCGGACGCGGTCTGAGAAATTGCTGCTGCGGAAGTGGCGGCTACCAAGGCAGAGGCGGTTGCAACAAAGCTGCGGCGAGTTGTCGGTCTCGATGTCATGTTTTCTATCGCTATGGAGTGTTCAAATGAGGTTTAGAGGAGAGTTGGAGAATCGTCTAAGTCTGCCAGAGTCACAATTGTAATGCATCAAAGCCGCTTGGGTGACTTGATTGCCTACGTGAATTCGGTAGGTTACAAGCCACCCAGCACCCGAAATGCACGCGTGACACTAACCTTAATAGGATAATTCGTCGATGAGAAACATGCTTTGTAGCCTTGTCAGCTGTCGCTGGTGTGGTCTGTTTTTGGCTTTGCAGGTAGGACTGAGTACCGGCAATTTGTTGTTCGCACAAGAAGATTCATCTGCCGCGCCAGCGGCAACAGAATCTGTTTCTTCCAGTTCCCCTAATTCTACTGAGGAACCGCTGGCATTGATGGGACTTGACGAACGAATCGACAAAGCATTTGATCCAATCGCAACCAAATGGGAGGAGTTGGTGCTTTCCTCGTCGCCGGCGATGCCTTTCGTACTGCTTTTATTGGTCGTGGGCGCGGTATTTTTCACAATCATTTTTGGTTTCGCCAATTTTCGCTTGTTTCCTCTGGCGGTGCGGGTGGTAAGCGGCAAGTACGACAGCATCGAGAAAACCGGAGCCAGGGACGTTGACACCAGCGATGTTCATACCGAGCATGGCGACATCGCCCGAACCATCCGAGATGAAGGTCAAGCTGGCGAGGTGTCCCATTTTCAAGCGCTGGCTACGGCAGTGTCGGGAACAGTCGGACTGGGAAACATCGCTGGCGTCGCCGTTGCGGTAGCAACCGGTGGGCCGGGGGCGACATTTTGGATGATCGTGTGTGGCTTATTAGGAATGTCTACCAAGTTCGTTGAGTGTACTTTGGGGGTCGCTTATCGAGATATTGCACCAGACGGAACGGTACATGGCGGGCCAATGTATTACCTTCGCAAGGGACTGGGCGAACTCGGCTTCGGACCGCTCGGAAAGATACTGGGGTTTGTTTTTGCGGTACTCTGCGTGGGCGCTTCCTTTGGTGGAGGCAACATGTTTCAATCCAATCAAGCCACTGCTCAGATACAGACTCTGTTTGGTCTGAATCAAGTTGCCGAGAACAGCGAGCCGACTTGGATCCAAGCCTCTTCTGGTGCAATCATCGGAATCGTGATGGCCCTGCTTGTTGCGGTGGTCATTATTGGTGGCATCAAACGAATTGCTACTGTGACAGAGAAGGTCGTACCGTTCATGGCCATTCTTTATGTGGCTGCGGCGCTGGTCATTATCTTGGTCAACATTCGTTACATTCCACAGGCTTTCGTAGAGATATTTAATGGCGCGTTCAATCCGGCTGCAGGAGTTGGCGGCATAGTTGGTGTGATCATGGTTGGTTTTCAGCGGGCGGCTTTCTCGAATGAAGCGGGGGCAGGTTCTGCCGCGATTGCCCACTCGGCGGTGAAGACTCGATACCCGGCCTCCGAGGGCGTGGTTTCATTGCTCGAACCATTTATTGACACCGTGGTGATCTGTACAATGACCGCGCTGGTGATTGTCTTGTTCAACATCAATGGCGCTTTCGAATACAACGCAGAAAACAGCCGCGCTGGAGTGACAATCCTTGAGACCGGAAAGGTCGTCGGTGGAGTTGATCTAACGTCGTTAGCTTTCGACAGCGTGTTGCCCAATTTTCGCTATGTCCTGACTGTGGCCATTATTCTGTTTGCGTTCTCAACCATGATTTCTTGGTCCTACTACGGACTTCAGTCTTGGAAATACCTATTCGGACGCGGGACTCCGGCGGACTTGACGTATAAGTTGTTATATTGCCTGTTTGTCGTTGTCGGAGCCGCATCTTCATTAAACGCTGTCATCCGCTTTTCCGATGCGATGATCCTCGCCCTCGTATTTCCAAATATGATTGGGCTAATGCTATTGTCGCCACGCGTGCGGCATGAACTCACGCGTTATCTCGACGCTGTTCGTGGTCATTGAACTCTAACCTCGCGAAACACCTGGGATTCCCAACATGACTGCACCCCTTCCCCCGCTGCGCAATTGCTTTGTAGCTGAGCTAATTGGCACATTCATCCTGATTTTTTTTGGATGTGGAGCCGTACATGCAGCTGTTCTATTTGGCGCTCAATCGGGACTTTGGCAAGTTGCGATTGTGTGGGGGGTGGCTATCATGTTGGCAATTCATGCCGTTGGCGCGATCAGTGGCGCCCATATCAATCCAGCCATTACCTTGGCGATGTTCTGTTGGAAAGGTTTTCGTCGCGAGCGTGTGCTGCCCTATATTCTGGCGCAGTTCCTTGGTGCGTTTTTGGCTGCAGCCTGTTTGTTCACGATGTTCTCGCCGATGCTTCGCGAACTGGAAGCCAAAAAAGCTGTTGTTCGCGGAAAACCTGGGAGCGAAATTACGGCAACTTGCTATGGTGAGTTTTACCCGGCCCCAGGTGGACTGGCTGCTGGTGATGCTCCCTATTCGGCAGAGGAGCATGCCAAGCTCAAAAAGTCCGTGTCGCATGGCACGGCGTTCTTCGCGGAAGTGATAGGTACAGCAATTCTAGCCTTGATGGTTTTTGCGTTCACCGAGGATAAAAACCGTTTGGCGCCACTGAACAATACAGCGGGGATTTTTATCGGATTGACCGTGGCTGTGCTGATTTCAGTGATCGCGCCGCTGACGCAGGCCTGTTTCAATCCAGCTCGAGATTTTGGCCCTCGTTTGTTCTCGGCCTTGGCAGGTTGGGGACAAGTTGCTTTGCCATTAGGCAGCGATTGGAGTTGGCTCACCGTCTATATCTTTGCGCCGATTCTGGGCGCGATCTTAGGCGGTGGGTTTTATGTCAAGATCGTCCAGCCAATGTACGCAGCAGCCGAATGAGTTTTTGAGTACTGCACCTTAACAAACATAGATCTGCTTGAGGATGTTGTCTTCAATGTGTACTCTGTGAGGATTGGGTAAGTTGCATGATTTTGGGGATATGTTCGGGACCGAGAGGGCGCGCGGAATCCTGTGGCGGGGTGTAGGCAAAAGGTCAACCAATTTGTTAGAGTCTTAGCGGAGTGGGCTAATTGAAAACGCTTGCGTTGTCGTTCGCCTTCCCAATTAAGGTCCATCTTTCTTAGCTGACTTTGTGGAGTTGACATGCGCGCCTTGAACGGTTGGTTGGAACGGCAAACGTCGTGGAATTGGTGTTCAAATCGAGCTCGTAGCCTGATTGTTGTTCTGCTCGCTGGCATGTGCACCGAGGTGGTTGTTGTTTCCTCCGCTGCTGCACAGGAAAAGACGGATCTATCGACGACCGCGCTGGCGCAGACGCCCAAGGATGCCGCAATGTTCGCGACATCAATCAACATGGGCAAGGCTTGGCAGGATTTTGCCAAGGGGCCCTTCGTCGCACGGTTAAGAGGCGTGCGTTATGTGCAGACGCTTGAACGCGAGCTGGCTGAACAGTGGAGTATTCCGGATGGGCCTTTGGGGCAAGTCAGGTCGACGCTGCAAAATCCTAACGTTAAGAACATTCTCGATTTGTTGTCTGATATGGGAAGCCACGAGTGCTTTTTCTATGCCGACGACGATCTGTGCGACTCTATCGAAGCCTTAGTGCAGTTTCAAACCGATATGCTGGCCGTGGTGCAGGAGAATCCTGCGGCGCTTGGCGATTTCTTCAGCAAATTGGACCGAGCGGACGTCGATCGAATTCGCATCCCGACATTAGTTTTCGGATTCCGACTGACAAACGATGAAAACGCACGATTGCAACTGGATGCATTGGAGGGAATTATACGGCTGGCTGGAGGCCAAATCGAACCACTAAAGCCCGCCCTGAAGAAGCTGAGCCGCGCAGATTTGAACGACGGCCAGACACTTACCATGACCTTCGATACTTCACTAATTCCCGTCGACGCTGTTCCGGAAGAGAATCGTGCTGTGGTGGAGAGAGTCGTTGAGATGCTGGAGGGTCGGAGCGTATCGCTATCGATGGGAGTCAAGTCGAAAATATTGATGATCGCAATTAGCGAGCAGCTTAATGTCATTGACGAGTTCGGCCAATCTCCGGAAAAACTCCTAGACCACGAAGCCATGGCCGTGCTCAAGCAGGCAGATCTAAATGAGTTGCGTGGTGTCAGTTTTGCTTCACGCCGATGGAGGGAAAGCCAGTGGAATGCAAATTTCGGCCATTACTTCCGAAATTTAAGCGCTCAACTCTCAGGTGCCATAGGGTTAGCCAGCGAGATTCCTGACGCTCAACAGTGGAAGGAAGATATTGCGCGCGATGCTCAGCAACTCGACGAACGCATAGGCGATTTGGCGCCAGGTTTCGGAGACATGCTTGCCTGGAATAGGGCGACGTCGAGCGGCGCTGAGGGTTGGGCCTATGATTGGAGCAAAAATGCGATGTTGGACAATGGTGCGCCTATTGGGGTTTTAACTCATGCGGGTGCGAATTCGCTAATGTTGTTCGGCTTCAAACAGAAAAATGTTGAGGCGGTTTCCGATCTCTTCGATTATTTGATGGACAAGGCTCCCGGTCATATTGAGCGGTTTATCAATGCTGCAGAACAAGACGAAGACGATCGGAAACTGGCCATCGATGTGTTTGAAGAATCTTGGCCCTTGCTTGAGGATGCCGTCGAGATATTTCGCGAAAAGATCATGCCCTCGCTGAATAGCAACGAAACCCTGTTTTCGTTTGCAGCCAACTGGACCACCCAAGAACTGGGGCCATCGTTGCCCCCTGCCGCAGAGCCTTTGCCACTGCCGGAATTGGCTGTGGCCTGTAAGCTCAATGATCGCGATCTTTTCATGAAGGGCTGTGAGGATCTGTACGAGGTTTTCGACGAAGCTGTCGAGTTGGTACGCGAGTTGAATCCGGAAGGAGTGCCGGCAGACTACCGCATCCCAAGACCGCGTGAAACCTCTGTAGGGTCAGCCACCTCTTATTACTACGAGGAACTTTCCCAAGCAATCAGCCTTGCCGGTTTTCAGCCTCAACTCATGGTCGCTGATGACGTGATTGTGATTGGTTTTAGCGACCGCCAAGTCCGCGATATGGTTGTGGCTCAGCCATTCAAAACGCGTCCCGCTTGGATGAAAGATAGCACTCCTGTAGCTTCTGTCGTCTACTTTGACGCAGGAGGAATGTTTGCCGCAGTTAGACCCTGGGTAAAGTATGGTCTGATGATGACTGGCGTGCCGTTGGATGAACCGTTTCCTACTCCGCCATCTCCATTCACCATTCCGTCGGGTAACGACCTTCTGCAAATCTGGGATTGCTTCACAGCGGCAGGCAAGTCGGCCGGGACGATGCAAGTCGACGAGAATGGGCCGTCAATTGCACGCTGGGTCTGGGTTAGCCAGTAAGCCGCCGGCACCGCTTGGCTACGAAGAAAGCCGTAGCCACCGGTCGCCAGATCGCCAATCGCGTTACGTATTAAGCGTTGCAGAAAAATAAGTGACTGTCTCGCCAATAGCGGTGGGGACGCAAGCCCTCGGTTGTCGGACACTTGCTGTTTTTGCAATGTCTTTTCTCCACCGATTGGCAACGTGTGGCTACGAAAGCCGTAGCCACCGCCGCAACACGGTGGACTGCGTATCTATTTGCGATGGCTGTCCAGCATCCATTCTGGAATCCTAAACACAGCGAAACTTCGATTGTCTGGATAGTATCCATTCTCGATCAGTGGATACAGGATCTCCAGCGCAGGGGCGTTCAGCTGCTGCGTTTTATCCAGCAAGACCCAACGAAATCCATACTCCGCACTCAGCTTGAGTAGCTCTTCGGTGGTCCAATCACGCTGCTCTCCGTTCGGCATCCGCTGCGGAGCGCAACGCTGAATTCGATGATACCATTCGATCACTGCAGCATTGTCCTGGGGCACATCCTTCCAGCACACCACCTCGGCGCGCTGTGCGTACCATTTGAACGTCTGTTGATACTTAGGAGTGAACCACAAAGAGTCATGCGGTGAGTTCTCTCGGATCCACTGGCAGACTGCTAGCCAGTCAACAAATCGATCTACCGACTGCCGGTCAATCTTCCCTACCGAATCGACCACCAGGCGGTCGGCTGAGGGCAAGACGCGAGTTTCACTCCACGGAAGTCGCGCTAGTAGCACGATCGTACTCGCGGCTAATGCCAATCCCAGCAGCCCGCGATGGTGTGGTCGTGGCATTGATTTTGTTTCTTCTCGCGGCGAACCCGAAAGGGAATTTGCCATTGAAAGCCACTTCCACAAAACAAGCGAGCTCGCCAAAGGAACTGCGGCATCGGCCCAGCGAAACCAATAAAACCTTAGGATAGGAGCTGCGATATCCGGCCGCGAATTCGAAAGAGACCAATCGATCAACCAGCCTATGGATGCAAAAAATACTGAAAACCATGCGCTCGTGAGCAGGACGCGATAATTCTGACATGCCACGCGGCTGCGTACTGAAATGGATAAGCGATAAACCAGTGTGCTGATTGCAAGCACTACCAACGAAACAATTGCAGCCGTATGGCGCTCCGGTGCAAACAGTTGTGGACTCAAGTGGTGTGGCAGACGCATGTAAACGTGCACCTGCGCCGCACTTACATTGTCGATCACGCTAGGTCCACCGAGCCCGCTAAAGGCGGGACCAACTCCAATTAGGCCTATGCAAACGCCCAGAGCCAACCACGGCAGCTGCTGAACAAATCGTTGTGATAAACGTGGCAGCAGAAGCCAACTCAATCCTACACAGATGCCGGCCCAGCCTCCAACGACGGGGTGCCAAGCTACGGCGCAGGCCAACCAGAGCCAAGTTTGCTGCCAATTACCGATGGACGCTGCCGCAATGCCAAGTAGCACGCATGGGTACGCGATCGCTTTGGCTTCGAACCCCCCGACTACCCACTCGCCCGCCCAATGGCCATACGCAATGCCGAGTACCCAAGTCACTAGCGCGAAAGGACTTAAGATTCGGGGAATGTTTAAGCTCTGGCACAAACGCAACCAGGCAAATGCCAGTAGGGACCAGCTGGTCAGCCTACCAATCCAGGCCACGGTGTCCAAGGGCAGCCAAATCGCCGCCAAACCCGCCAGTGCGCTGGATAGTAAATGGGAGTCGTGCGAAGCTAGGAATAGGTCCCCAGGTGCAAAATTGGCGTTCCAAACGTGTTTGGCCTTGGGCAAATAATGCGATTCATTGATACCCGGGACACCGTCTCCAACGCACAAAAATATTAACAGAAGATGAACTAAGAACTGAATCGAAACCGAAAAACGGGACTCATTTGCCATTTTCGTTACCACGGCAGGGCCGCTCATCAGCTTGCATTTTCGGAAGATTTTGACGATCGCAACGACACTTTGTTGATTATCCGCACAGGAAGTTGCAAAAAATCATCAAAAAGTTGGGCTTGAGGACCTGGATTTCTTGACTCGGGCTACATTGTGCGTAGAGTGAATGTAGTAAGCCACAATAGTAGTCTGGCTAAAAGACTGCAGTTCGACGACAGATTGCAAGCCGAGCATCCCAGAATAAGGAATCGGCCAGGGGCCATTTACCAAAGGAAGGGTCTAATGTTAGTACTTTCACGCAAGAAGAATGAGAGCATCGTAATCAACAACGACATCACCATAGTTGTCGTCGAGATTCGTGGGGACAAGGTTCGTTTGGGAGTTGAAGCTCCACGCGAAGTGCCTGTGCATCGCCGCGAGGTGTACGATGCGATTCAACGCAGCCAACAAGATGATGCATCGAGCAGCACCGAGGCTTCCCAGGATTAAAGCAAAACGACCGCATTCTTGCAACAATGCGAGTCGATTTTCATGGAAAATCAGAGCCTATATCCATCCAGCTGGGGGACTAGCCGGATCGATATGGGCTCTCATTGTTTTGCGCATTGCTTAATCCATCGCTATCAGAGAAGTTAGCCAGCGTCCTCAGACGGTTGGTCCGCTTGGCAGCGGGTGGCTACGACGGTGACTCGCGTCCCACGCTAGTGCTTGTACGCTCGGCAGTCAAAACTCGCAACTTAAAACTCAGGTGGCGGAGGTGTGAAAACATTTTTTTGAATTGTGAGTCACCTCCTGCGATCACAAGCGACTGCTCAGCCGGAACAAGTTGAGTTCGGGTTTAAGGTACTGTTGTGTTCACTCTAGCCTTGACCAATGGGGCATCACCTGATAAAAACTCTCGCTCGACCGAATGAATTGTATTCGGTCATTTGGCCCCTTCGTCTAGTGGTCTAGGACACCGCCCTTTCACGGCGGCAACATGGGTTCGAACCCCATAGGGGTCACTAATCATCGGTGACATGGCAATTGTGGCTCGGTTGTCCCTACCGAAGATCTTTCATAGCACTTCATTGTAGGTAGTTTGTCACAGCCGAATTCTTCCTCACTATCTTCGCTTTCGCGCTCCCAACTGAATTGTCCCTCGCATAGCGCTTGTTCCATCTGAATTCACTGACTATCCCTCAACCAATCAATAACCAACTGCTCGCTGGAACCCGTTTCAGTTAGATTCGACAGAATTCAGAAGCCCCAGTGGTGAATTACAGCGCCGTTGATGTCAAGCAAACTAGCGGCAGAAATTTGTATGACACCTTTGTCGCGCGACGGATCGATGCGAATCGCGCTGATCGGTGCCTCGGGTTCGAACTGAACAGTAATCAAGTGGCTTTGGTTGTCATGAGTCACCTCGAAGTTTTGGCTTCGCGGAGCCGCAAACGTCTCTTGTTCATTTCGCCAAAATAGCTGGCCCTGGCCTAATGAAGTTGATTGGAGTCTGAGCTGCAGACTCATGGGCTGGCTTGGGATAGCATCGGGAAGTTGATAACTCAAATGCGGATCTCCCCCACTGCTGTGGACGGTTAGGCATCCATCGGCAATCGACAAAGTGCAGGTGCCGGCAGCTACCCAGCCAGCGACTGGCGGACTGCGTTTAGCCTGAGCTTTCTTTGCAGGAGCCTGCTCAGCTGTTTTGGAGCTGCCCTTGAGTTCGGCCTTACCTTCGAGTGTCAGGTCGACCAGGGCTGGATCGAAATCCGGGTTGGGCAATGGCAGTGCAGCCTGCGTTTGGCGCAAGTGTTTTTCGATTAGCGCATCGAGTTGCTGGACGCGATCTGGGAGCTTAGACGCCAAGTCTTCCTGTTCGCCGATATCATCGCGTAAGTTGAAGAGCTTGTAGCGATGCATCTGTTTATCACCTCCGTGAAACACTCGAATCAATTTCCAATCGCCATGGTGAACGCTGACGGAGGGCGGTAACCAGTCGGGGACGCTCGGCGAGTGAGGGAAGTAGGTGAAAATCGCACTACGATCGAGTTTGCCGCCAGTCAGTGCTGGCACGATACTCATGCCATCAAATGTTTGCTGTGGTTGCGGGGCGATGTCCAGCATGTCCAGCAGAGTTGGGTAAAAGTCGACGCTTTGGATGATTTCGTCGCACCGAGAACGGGGCGGAACACTTCCTGGATGAACCACGATAGCGGGACCGCGCACTCCCCCTTCGTACATGGTCGCCTTTCCTCCGCGTAGCGGCGCGTTGCTGGTCGCTGTCGTTCCATCGACTTCGTTATACATATTGCCGCCGTTGTCGGAAGCAAGAATGATGATGGTGGATTCCGCGATCCCGAGCCGATCGAGGGGTGTCGAGCAGCTTGCCAATGGCGTCATCCATACTCTCGATCATGGCCGCGTAGGTCGGACAGTGTTGCGGGTCATTGGGATCAACTACTTTTCGGTATTTGTCGACTAGTTCTGGTTTAGCATTGAACGGAGCGTGAACACTAAACATCCAATAGTTGAGAAAGAACGGCTGGTTGGCATGCTGTTCGATAAACGAGCTAGCCTCCTGGGCCATACGATCCTCGATGTGTTGGTTTGGAATGGCCGGGTCGTGATCGAAGTCAGGGAATTTCCAGGGAGCGACATAGCTCCCTGCTGGTCCCGGTCCAGAAAAGTGAGGCACGTCGACGTCGAAGCCATGCTGCAGAGGCGAATACGGTTCTGGGCCGAGGTGCCATTTGCCGAAGTGCCCAGTAGCGTAGCCTTGGTCGCGAAACATTTCCGCCAACGTGTAGTACTCAGTCTTCAATCGCGTAACGGAGTCTGGCAGAGTCGCATATTGTTTAGGTGAACCCGATGCTCTGGGAATCGCGCTGAGGATAACTTTCGGAGTGTGGCAATTCGGCGCCGTGATACCATGTCTGGCTGGACTGAGTCCAGTCATGATGCTTGCTCGAGTCGGCGAGCACAGTGGGCTGGAGGAGTAAGCCCGCGAGAAAGTCATACCTCGTTGCGCAAGGCGTTCGACGTTGGGCGTCTTGTACAGCGTGGTAGTTCCGAACAGAGTGGTATCGCTCCAACCCAGGTCGTCGGCCAGTATTAGGAGCACATTCGGTTTCCGCGTGGCAGTTTGAGAGCGCGCTTCAATTGCAGGCATGCCCCAGAATAGACAGACATTTGCGAAAAAAACGACAGAAGCAGCCAGCCTACCGAAATGATTCGTTACCACCATTTTTCCTTGAAAAAAACTTAACAGCACATCGAAGTCTCATTGTCCCAACCAACTCTCCCCACCATCCCATTGTAGCTCGGTTGTCCCTACCGAAGTTTCCTGCTGGCCTCCAAAGTAGGCCGAAAACATGAAAAGCTTCGACTAAAGGAGAAACTGCACCACTTGATTCTACAAGCATTAGCTTGAGCACAAGTGACCCACGGAGCAAGAGGCCAGCCGAGCGCAGGCATTCGTGGAGGGTATCGCGAACTCGACGGAGATCGCTAGTGTGTCGCCCTGGGCATTGTTAGGGCAAACTCTAATGGCAAGCAACGAGTTCATTACTGTGCGTTAGATCCAATAAAGATCCCCATACCGAGTTAACACATGGCATCCACAAATTCGAGAGAATCGCGATCGGAACCCGGTTCGCGTCGGCAAATGCTGAAGAATTCCGCCGTTGGTTTCGGACATCTTGCGCTGCTGTCGATGTTGCATGAATTGCGTTTGTCAGCACGAGCCGGCGAGGTGGTGGATGGTCCGCTTGGTCCGCGCGAACCTCACTTTGCAGCCCGCGCAAAGCGAATGGTGTTCTTGTTCATGAAAGGTGGACCTTCGCATGTCGACACATTTGATCCGAAGCCGCTACTCGATCGAGATCATGGAAAGCCGCCACCATTCGAACTCCCTACCGTGACCTTTGCCAAGCAGGGGAATTTGCTGCGCTCGCCCTGGAAATTTCAACAGCATGGACAATCCGGCCTGCCGGTTAGCGCGCTTTTTCCCCAGGTTGCAAAGCACGTTGATGACCTGTGCATATTGCGCTCGCTACATGGAACCAATCCGGCGCACGGTGGAGCGTTGCTCAAGCTGCATACGGGCAGCGATCAATTCGTAAGACCCAGCCTAGGTGCCTGGGTTACGTACGGATTAGGAACCGAAAATCAAAATTTGCCAGCGTATGTAACCATCTGTCCCACGCTGGCACACGGCGGAGTCAATAACTGGGGAGCTGCGTTTTTGCCTTCGCATTGTCAGGGGACTCCGATTGGAAACGCAAGTCTGGGTGCTGCGAAGGCCAAAGTCAAGCACGTGCGCAATGATCGGATTCCACTTGCGGTGCAACGGAAACAACTCGATTTGTTGCAAGAAATGAATCGGGAACACCTAAATGCGGTGGGGCCTGAGCGGGAACTGGAAGGAAGACTGAATGCATTTGAACTGGCCTATCGAATGCAGTCATCAATGCCGGACATTCAGGACCTGTCGCGCGAGTCACAAGCCACGCAACGGTTGTATGGTTTGGACAATCCGATAACCGAAGATTTCGGTCGCCAGTGTTTGATGGCGCGTCGCTATCTCGAGGCCGGCGTACGTTTTGTGCAAGTCACACATAGCGATAGCGAAGTTCAGTGGGATCAACACAGCGATTTGTATCGTGGCCATACCAAGAATGCAGCGGAAGTGGACGCGCCTATCGCGGGCTTTCTTCAAGATCTGAAGGACCGGGACCTGCTGAAAGATACACTAGTGCTCTGGGGCGGTGAGTTCGGGCGAACACCGACTGCGCAAGGAAACAATGGGCGCGATCATAATCCCCACGGATTTACCATGTGGATGGCAGGCGCTGGTGTCAAACGGGGGTTTGCCTATGGTTCCACAGACGAGTATGGCTATTATGCGGTCGAGAAAAAAATGCACGTGCATGATCTGCATGCGACACTCCTACATCTTCTGGGCATCGACCACGAACGGCTGACCTATCGCTACGCGGGGCGCGATTTTCGTCTGACCGATGTAGCTGGCGTTGTAGCGAAAGAAATCCTGGCCTAACCTTGGAAAAAGAAATGCAGCCGAAAAAAATGATAGCAGCTTGGCTCGTGCTGACCTGTTTGCTAGATGCGCAGATTTACGCCGACCAAGTGCAACCTACGGAACTATTTGTGGCGGGCTATGCGAGCAAGCTCAGTGTGGTGCCTGGTGAGGAGTTGTCGTTTCATCTTTCTTCCAACGCCGCGACCGCTCAGATTCGAATTGAGCGAGTGGGGGCTGAGAACCGTCAGGTTTGGGAGCGTGACGCAGTCGAAGTGCGCCCACAGCCAATTCCGGATCGAGCTTCGTCGGAGGGCTGTGCGTGGCCTGTAACTATCAGCATGACAATTCCCGACGGCTGGCAAAGTGGTTACTACAAGGTTGCCTTGCGCGTTCAACGCGAAACGCAGGTCGCTAGCTCGACAGCTTTCTTTGTCGTTCGCGCTGCATCGCCAGGTGAGACATCGAAAATCTTGCTACAGCTTTCGACCAATACTTACAATGCGTATACCAACTGGGGTGGGCACAGTCTGTATGGTTTTCACGACCGCGACGCGATGCAGGGGCATCGCGTCTCGTTTGATCGGCCGATCTCATCGCAGTTTGAAAAGTGGGAGGCGCACTTTGTGCGTTGGGCCGAAACTGCGGGTTACAAACTCGAATATGCAGTAAATAGCGATTTGGAGTTTCATCCGGAAATTCTTGCCAGATATCGCCTGGTACTGAGCGTCGGGCATGACGAATATTGGTCGAGTCCCATGCGCGACTCGTTAGAGAGTTTTATTGGCAATGGAGGGAATGTCGCTTTCTTCAGCGGCAACACCTGCTGTTGGCAAGTTCGTAGTGAGGATCAAGGACGCGCATTGACGTGCTGGAAACAATGGTACAATATGGACCCATTTTTTCGAGGCGAGGATGAACGGTTGCTGAGTACAGCGTGGAGTCATCACCTAATTCAGCGTCCCGAAAATAAGCTAACCGGCGTGGGGTTTCTCTGGGGTGGCTATCATCGCAGCCATGGACAATTCATGGATGGTCCCGCCAGCTACGAAGTTCATCGTCCAGATCATTGGGTGTTCAAAAACACGAGGCTTGCCACCCAAGATCGCTTCGGAGGCAAGGATACGATTGTGGGCTATGAGTGCGATGGATGTGAAATGAAATTAGAAAACGGCTTGCCCGTTCCGACAGGCAGCGATGGCACGCCCAGCAGCTTTGTGATCCTGGCGTCATGCCCTGCAAAATGGGCGGCCGGCGACTGCTATTGGTATGAACAGTTTCCTAAAGATCGTGTGGGTGCGGCTGTACCCGGGGTCTACAGTCGCGGTGGCACCGTGTTCACGTGCGGTAGCACCGATTGGTCGCATGGTCTGCAGGGAAAAGATCCTGTCGTTATGCAGATCACCCAAAACGTTCTGGACAAACTGTCGAAATGAACCAAGCACGCTGGCTCACGTAGACCTTAGTCTGTCCACGAATTGCACCAAGGATCGCGAATTCTAAGCAATTCTGTATGGCGTGTGGCACTAACTGGTGTGGCATTGAGCAACGATGGAGCAAGCTGGTCGGTGCCAGGGCGGATGCATCCATGAAGCGGAAATAGCCAAGCGACAAGTCGTACTGTTGAATATCTGGGAACCATCGCTAATGAAGTTGGCCGTTTTGAGACAACCGCTACCAGGTTTTGATGTTGCGCTATTTGATTTAAGGGCAACGCCCCGTTCGTTTGCCTAGCCCAGCCCATCGGACTGGAAAAAAAACTTAGGGCCACCGACCCGGCCGATAGCTTCATGACAATCACGTCGGACTTCAAACGGCCGGACCCTGGACCTTAAGATTCATCTACCCTTGCTCCCAGCCCGATGGACTGGGCTAGGTAATCTGCTGGGCCTTTGGCCCGCAAGAAAAATAGCGCAACTTCAAAACTACCAAGCGGTGGAATCTGGGCAATCGCCATTTCTCGAACAATGCTAAGCGATGATGTCATGGACCACATTGCCGTACACATCGGTTAGCCTGAAATCGCGACCGCTATAGCGATAGGTTAACCGCGTGTGGTCAATTCCTAATAGGTGCAGGATTGTGGCATGGAGATCGTGCACGTGAACTCGATTCTCAATGGCGTGCATACCGAGCTCGTCGGTACGTCCGTACATTAATCCGCCGCGCGTGCCGCCACCGGCTAAGAACATGGAGAAACCTGTCGCATGGTGATCTCGTCCGGGTTTTTGATTCTGTTTTTTGGCATCGACCTGCGAGTAGGGAGTTCTACCAAACTCGCCTCCCCAAATAACAAGAGTGTCTTCGAGCATGCCGCGTTCCTTCAAGTCCTGAAGTAGAGCTGCGGTGGCACGATCGCTATCGGCGCATAGTCTCCGATGTCCACCGTTGTTGTCCGAATGGGTGTCCCAGGGCTGCTTGCCCTTGTCGACGTAGTAGATTTGAACAAAACGGACTCCGCGTTCCAACAATCGCCGACCGAGCAGGCAGCTCTGGGCAAAGGTCGATTTTCCATATTGCTCGTGCACTCGCTGCGGTTCGCGAGAAACATCGAAAGCTTCGGTTGCTTCGGTCTGCATTTGAAACGCTAATTCCATATTGCGAATGTGAGCTTCCAATCCGTAGTCGGCTGGACGTTGTTCCGCATGTAGCCGGTTGAGTCGTTGTGTCAAGTCTAATAGGCGACGTTGTTCCGTTCGAGAGAGGCTGGGATGGTCCAGATTGGCGACCAGCGAATCGAGCCGCATGTCGGAGGTGTTGACGCTCAGCGCCTGATGGTTGGCAGGCAAGAAAGCTGACGACCACAGCTGCGGGCCAACGACCGGCAAACCTGGACAAAGGGCGACGAAAGCGGGCAAGTTCTCGTTCTCTGTGCCTAGCCCATACGAGGCCCATGAGCCGAGGCAGGGACGAGTGGGTTGTTGATTGCCAGAATGCATCAATAGCAAACCAGGTTCATGGTTTGGAGTGTCTGTATGCATGGAGCGGATGACGCACAAATCGTCCGCATGTTTGGCAAGCTGTGGAAACAACTCACTCATGACAACGCCGCTTTCTCCATGCGGAGCAAAACGAAACGGCGAAGGCATGTAACCATTTCCCTTGGTCGACATGCCGGTGGGGAACTGTCCTTCGACCTCTGCCAGTTTGGGCTTGGGGTCGAATGTGTCCACATGCGACGGAGCTCCGTTCATGAACAGGAAGATGACGCGTTTGGCTCTAGCGGCAAAGTGCGGTGCTTGTACAACGCTCTGCGTCGTGGCTTGGCCAAACGCGTTCTGCTGGAGGACTCCAGCTAACGATAGCATTCCGAATCCAGCGCCTGCCTGCGCTAGCATCCTGCGGCGCGTCCAGTGAGTTGTTAACATGGCTTGTTCCGGTTTAAAACCATTAATCGAGCAAGAGGACTTCATTGGACATCATTACAGCGTGGACGTATTCGTCGAAATTACTGCCATCGCTGTTTAAGTATTCGATCGCTACGAGCGTTTCGTCTTGAGTCGCTTTGCGGGACAGCAACGCAACATACAAGTCGTCAATCGTTTCACGAATCGTCGCTGTAGTCGACTGCAGACGCTGGGCGATTGTCTGGGCATTTTGAACCATGAATGGGCTGTTCATCATGAACAGCTTTTGCGCTGCACTAATCGTTTGCGAGCGGGCGTCGCTATGAGTATTCGGGTCCGGATAGTCAAATAGAGAAAGAAGCGGATTGAGTTTTAAACGGCTCGCCTCACTATAGATCGTTCTGTGACTGGAGTTGGGGTCGCTAGGATCGATCCTGGGGGTCTTCTGATCGTAAGGAAGCAGTTTTCCTGAGGCCATCAGCAGCGCGTCACGCCATTGCTCGATGCTTAATCGTTTGCGATTCATGTGCGACAACCACCGGTTCTGCGGGTCCGTGCTATCGACTTGGGCAGAGCACTGTTGCTGGTACGTTGCTGAGGAAACGATCTCTGAGCATAGCCACTTTAGCGACCAACCGTGCGACATAAAGCCAACGGCAAGATCGTCCAGCAGTTGTGGGTGAGTAGGTCTTTCACCTAGATTCCCGAAATTGCTAGGGGTCGCGACCAGTGGCTGTCCGATAAGTCGCGCCCAAACTCGATTGACGAAGACGCGCGCTGTCAATGGGTTGTCCGGTGAGGTGATTTCGCGCGCCAATTCGAGCCGACCGCTGCCATCGCGAAAATCGGTTCGTTGATCCTTCGACAAGACTGTCAGAAAGCCGCGTGGCACGACCTGTCCTCGCCGATTGACATCGCCGCGAACCATAATTGCCAGGTCTTGGGGGCCAATATCGCGAATGATGTGCAAGGCGTTCACTGGGTCCTTCGCATGGCCTTTCTCATTGGTCTCTAGTTTTTCGTCAAAAGGACGATTAAACATTTCTGTACTTGCAAATACGCCCGCAAGCGCGTAATAGTCAGCGGTGCCAATTGGATCGTATTTATGATCGTGGCATCGCGCGCACGCAACGGTCAAACCCAGCAACCCGCGGGACAGTACATCTACGCGATCTTCCCACTCCTCGGCTTGAACCTCTGGGCTATTACGGCGGTAGTATTTGGGGCCCAAGCCGACAAATCCCAGAGCCACATCGTCGTCGAGATCTTGTGGAGTCAGGATATCTGCGGCCAATTGAAGTTGAACAAAGCGATCGTAGGGCATGTCGCGATTGAGCGCATCGATCACCCAGTTACGGTAGAGATGGGAGTTTGGGAAAAACAATGATTTGTCGTTGCCAACAATATGCGCTTGATCATCGGCATAACGCATGAGGTCGAGCCACAATCTAGCCCAATGTTCACCGAAAGTCGTCGAAGCAAGCAATTCCTCAGCAACGTCGTCAACCAGTGATTCCTGAGGGTAGGTCTCCCATTTCGTCAGCTGTTCTCTGGAAGGTGGCAAGCCAGTTAAGTCGAAGGAAAGTCTTCGTAGCAGTACCGAGTTTTCGGCCCTGGCAGACGGAGCCAGTTGTTGCTTTTCCAGCTCCGATGCAACGAAGTGATCGATCCGATTGCGCGTCCAATTCGAAAGACCGTGTGGTGGTAGTTGTGGCAGAATTGGCCGTTGGAAGCTCCAAAACTGCCGGCCCTTCTCGTAGTCGATCGCCGACTTCACTTCCTCCACTTCGGCGGTCGTCTCCTCCCGGGGATCCGGGGCTCCCAGCAAAATCCATTTTTCAAAATCTTGGATAATTTCGTCCGACAGCTTCTCCTTGGGGGGCATCTCCAGCGATTCGTATTTGATAGCAGAGATTAACAGACTGTTTTCAACCTTTCGCGGAAGCACTGCCGGTCCGGTCTCGCCACCGCGCCGCATGGCTTCGCGGGAATCGAGCCGCAAGCCACCTTCTATTTGTTTACCGTCCTTTGAATGGCAGGCATAGCAGTGCTCGACCAAGACCGGGCGAATCTTTTTCTCAAAAAAATCATGCGCTTCATCGGCGGCCACACGCTCTGGATTGACGCAAGACGCGATACTAATTGCTAACTGGACGACGACTGGAAAAACGATCGCTGGAACACAGAGCTGTACTCGCATGGAGTCCGATCCCTGAGCAAGACTTGGTTGGTAGGCTATGGAGGGTACACGGCAGCGCCTAACGCAAGACAGGCCGACTGACACGTTGGAGTGATTTGTAATAGTGTACAGCATAGCACAGCGAAATGTAACGATTTTTTCATGGGAATAGGGTTCGTTGCGGAACTGCGATAGAATGCGGACTCCAGGAAAGCAGGTTCGGCATTGGAAGCCCTATATTTTTTTGAATTTTCAAGAGCGAGCAAATGGGCAACCGGAATCAAACCCTAGTTGGAGTGCTATGGATTTTAAGCTGTGCGTTCTCATCCTTCGCGACGGAACGTCCCAATGTAATCGTATTGTTCACGGATGATCATGGTTACGCGGATCTGGGGTGTCAGGGAGTGTTGGATGATGTTTCCACGCCAAACATAGATTCATTGGCAAGTGGCGGGGTGCGAATGACCAACGGTTATGTGACGGCTCCGCAATGCGTGCCCTCGCGAGGTGGACTGCTTAGCGGTCAGTATCAAAACAGGTTTGGTTTGGAGTCCAATCCCGAACTGAACAGCCAGGCGGTCATGCATCGATTTAGCGAGCTGCAAACCTTGCCAGAGCGACTGCAAGCAGCTGGTTATGCGACGGGAATGGCTGGTAAATGGCATTTGGGAGCAGACGATGAAATTTGCGCTCATGGATTCGACAAGGCCTTCTTCAAGCATAGCAACGCCCCTGGATTCTGGAATATGAATCTTCAGGGTGTTGATGTGCAGCCCCAGAAACAGAGCGGTGGTGGTTATCACTTGGAAATGGTTTCAGATTTCGCATGTGCCTTTATCGAGCGGTACAGGAGTCAACCCTTCTTTTTCTATCTGGCCTTTCGGGCGCCTCATGTTCCGCTGGATGCACCTCAGAAGTACTTGAATCGTTTTCCCGGCCCAATGCCCGAGCGCAGAAGGCAGGCACTCGCGATGCTGTCCGCCGTGGACGATGGTGTCGGCCGTCTGCTGGAAACGCTGCGAAAGCATGATTTAGAACGCAACACATTGATTTTCTTGATTGGGGACAATGGAGCACCTCTTAAGATCCACAAGTTGGATGCGCCGGGCGGCGGTCCAGGCTGGGATGGATCGCTCAATGATCCGCTCAACGGCGAAAAAGGCATGTTGACCGAGGGTGGTATCCGCACACCGTTCGTTGTTCAATGGAAAGGAAAAATTCCGGGCGGGCAAATCTACATGCATCCAGTTATCTCGCTCGATGTGGCTGCTACCGCACTGACGCTAGCTGGTCTGCCAACTGATACCAACCTAGATGGCGTCAACTTGATACCCTACTTGACCGGTGAACTGGAAGGACCGCCGCACGAAAATCTTTTTTGGCGCTGGTTGGGGCAGGCGGCTGTTAGGAAAGGCAACTGGAAATACCTCTGTGGAGATAGCCGCGAGTACTTGTTTGATTTGGTTGAAGATGCGGAGGAAACGACGAATTTGTTTGACAAGCATCCAGCGATCGCCAGCGAATTGAAGCGGGATCTGGAGACTTGGGCGGCTACGCTTTCGCCCCCCGGCATTTGGGCATTGAAGTCCGAGGCGATGAGTAAATCCGGCAACCAATATTTCGATTGGTACCTCGATGGCAAGCGAAAAGAAGCGACTGCGAAGCGCGACCTGAGTTCAGTCCTGAATCCAGTTGTACCGCCGAGCAATCAGCGCGCGGATGCAAGTATATTCAAACAGCGCGACAAAGATGCTGATGGCAAAGTGACTTGGGAAGAGTTTTTGGCAGGGCGTTCCGGTGATAAGCTCGAGGCACTTAAGAAAGTGTTCAGTCGTCGCGACAAGAATTCCAACGGCGTGTGGGAAAAGTCAGAGCTGGATTAAGTGACAAATCGTCGACGCGCGCCGAAGCGACAACCAGCCGGCGCTGTGGATTCGTTAGGATAAAGGCTGTGCCGTAATGCCGAAGCGGCAGTCAGCCCCATGCAATATATACGCTTATAAATGGAACTTAGTCCCTGGGAGATTGGTAACTGTGAAATCCACCGCGTTTGCACTAATGTGCCTGATGCTGAAATTTGGGATGCTGAGTTTTGGGACGTTTGGCATTGGTAGTGTTGCGCTGGGGCAAGCGCAAACACCGACTGGGTTTCATGCGTTAAAAACTGGCGAACAGGCGCCAGCGTTTCGATTGCCCGGAATAGATGGTTGTGACTGGACGCTGGATGACTTTCGCGACACCAATATTTTGGTCGTGTATTTCACTTCGAACCATTGTCCGGTCTGCCATGCGCAAGACCCGCGTCTGATAAAGATGTTGCAAGAGTTTAAGGGTGACAGTGTTGGTGTGGTGGCTATTAATCCGAATTCTGGTGATGGATTGCGGCCCGATGAACTTGGGTATTCGAAGTACGACGATAGTTTCGAACACATGAAGTTCTATGCGAAAGATGAGGGCTTTACATTTCCCTATTTGTACGATGGGGAAACGCAGGAAGTCGCCAAGAAATATGGTTGTCTGGCAACTCCGCACGTATTCATTTTTGATCGCGACAGGAAGCTACGGTATCAAGGGTGGTTGGACGATTCGCGTTTTGTCGACCCATCAACCGTAAAGCGAAATGATGCGCGCGATGCAATTCGCGCATTGCTTGCTGGCAAATCGGTTGAAGTCGAACAAACGAAACCATTTGGGTGTTCGACTAAGTGGCGCGAGAAGATTTCTTTGGTCGTCAAAGACAATGAAAAATGGGCGCGCGAGCCGGTGACCTTGGATGAGATTGATGCCGTCGGCGTAGCCGCGTTGGTAAAGAATCAGACGCAGAAATTTCGATTGTTCAACGTATGGTCGACCACTTGTGTACCCTGTCGTCAAGAGTTTCCCGGTCTCGTTCGAATTTCGCGGCGCATGGGCTTGAGGAATTTTGAATTGATCACGATCTCCACCGATCTTCCCGAGGATCGCGAAAAAGCGCTGGCGTATCTTGATCAACAGCGAGCTGCATTGCCTGCCAAGCTGAAGGCCTCGCTGGAGCAAGAGGGCCGCAGTTCGAACAACTACTTGTACTCGGAGGCCAGCATGGATCGCTTGATCGAGTCGCTTGATCCGGTGTGGACAGGGCCCCAGCCGCACACAATCTTGGTAGCGCCGGGTGGCGAAGTTGTCTTTCGTCACACGGGATTGGTCGAAGAAGAAGAGCTGTTGGAGCAACTCCTACAGATCATGGGTAAAGGTTATGCTCCATCGCCTTAGCGCTGTGTAACAACTAAGAATTAGGGTTGCCGCCAAGCTGGGGCTGACACCACCTCTGCCGGTTCCGGCAATGTGTGCCAGCCCTTCGGGCTTCCGAATTAAATAGTGCATACCCACCGGCGGTTAAACCCGGTTAATACCACCGGCTAACGCGAAGGCTTGAGCTATCATGCTGCGCCCTTGACTTGCAGCTACCGCCGTCTCGCGTCTATCGTCTGCCTCGTTAGCTGCCCATTGGATTACAATAGAACAGGCACGGCACTTCCCTCGTTTCGATACCTACCGATTGGCCGAATTCATGCTTCCCATAGTTGCTCAGTTTAAATCGATTTGCGTTGGCAGTTTGTTTTGCCTGTTTGGATGGTGTGCCATGGGACTGTGCTTTTCGCAAGAGTCGCAGTCTCCTACCATCGATTTTGATCGCGACATACGGCCCATTCTTTCCGACTATTGTTTTAAATGCCATGGACCAGACGACAAACAACTGCAAGCCGGTTTGAGGCTGGATTTGCAATCGTCGATCTTCAGCCCTAGCGAATCCGGCTCAACCGCTGTTGTGCCGGGCAATCCCCAGCAGAGTGAACTGTTACGTCGAATAACGTCCAAGGACAGCCACGAACGCATGCCACCGACGGAAGAGGGCAAAGTTCTGTCTGCGGCTCAAATCCGAGCGCTGACAAAGTGGATTGAGCAGGGAGCAGATTGGGACAACCACTGGGCGTTTGAACGCATTGTGCAACCCCCAGTTCCCGTGCGTAACTTGGCTAACGGAAAAGTCCATAACGCCATCGATGCCTTTGTCTTGCAAAAGCTAGAGTCGGTTGGCCTGTCTCAGGCTCCCCCAGAAAGCAGAGCTCGATTGCTGCGCCGAGTCTCGCTCGATTTAACGGGGTTACCGCCGTCGATTGAAGACGTGGACAATTTCCTCAACGACAACAGCCCTGAGGCCTACGAGCGCGTTGTCGATCGTTTGTTAGCCAGTCAGCATTTTGGTGAGAGACTGGCCGTGCCTTGGCTCGATTTGGCTCGCTATGGCGACACCAGCGGCTATCACAATGACTCGCTGCGCGATATGTGGCTCTGGCGAAATTGGCTGATCAGTGCGTTTAACAGAACATGCCGTTTGATGCATTCACCAGAGAGCAACTCGCCGGAGATTTGATCCCCAACCCCAGCATTGAACAACAGATTGCCAGCGGTTTTCATCGCAATGTAATGACCAGCGACGAAGGAGGACTGATCGACGCTGAATATCGTAATCTCTATGTCGTCGATCGCGTGGCCACTACTGGTGTGACGTGGCTGGGAATGACGGTCGCTTGCGCACAGTGCCATGACCACAAGTACGATCCGATCACTCAACAGGATTTTTACAAACTTTACGCTTTTTTCAACAACGTTCCCGAGAACGGCAAGGACGGTGTGCGCGATAGGAATCCGAAGCCGTTCTTGCGGGTCCCATCAGCAGAGGATGCAGTCAAACTCAAGCAATTCGATGTGGACATTGCAATTGCGGAGCGTGCAATCCAGCAAGCGAGCGCCGACCTTTCCGCCAAGCAGTCCACATGGGAATCGAAATTTATTGCCCAAGATCTTGAATCCGTAATGCCCAGTCCCGCGTTAGTTTTCCCGCTTGACGGGACTGCTGAGGGGACATCGTTAGAAAACTCAACGGCGTTAGAAAACGCATCGGTGGTGACGGCAAAAGTTCGCGGAAAAATCAAATATGCCACTGGAGTCGTCGGCCAAGGCTTGAAGACAACCGGTAAAGAATGGTTGGAATACCCAGACCAATGCAACTTTGAGAAATCAACGCCGTTTTCGGTAGCAACTTATGTAGCGGTCAGTAAAGAAGGTGGTGCGCCGTTGGGGAAAATGGATGACACCAACGGAGCACGCGGCTGGGATCTGGAATTTCATGGATTGCGCCCTAGCGTACACTTGATCCACCAATGGCCAGGTAATGCCATTCATATTCAAGCGAATCAGGACTTCGCAGAGAATGCTTTTACGCACGTTTGTATCACCTACGATGGCTCCCAAAAAGCTTCCGGGCTGCGTCTATATGTCAACGGAATTCTAGCCCAGACGTCGACTAAGGTCGACGCACTGAATGGCGAAATAACAAATGCAATTCCGTTCAGCCTCGGCAGACGCGGACCTGCTAGTACTCAGTTCAAGGGTTTGATCGATGACGTGAGAGTTTTCAAGCGAGAATTGTCCAGCGCCGAAGTCGCTTCGTTGACCGCTAGCGAATTCTATCGCATCGCACGGCTGCCAATCGCTGAACGGAGTGCAGATCAAAAGCAGACACTCGAAGACTATTTCTTGCGGACGCAACTGCCTCAATTGGCTACGTTGAAAAATACTTTGAGCGCATTACAAAAGTCCAAGCTGGAGTTTGAAAACTCTTTGCCCAACACCATGGTGATGTCCGAGATGGACCAGCCCCGTCAGACATTCATCAAAGTTCGCGGGAATTACGATCTCGATGGAGAGTCGGTTGCCGCAGCAGTGCCCGCATTTTTGCCGCAAATCGCCGCTACGGAAAATCAGCCACTTAACCGACTGGATCTTGCTAACTGGCTAGTATCCAGTGAACATCCTCTCACGGCACGCGTCGCGGTCAACCGCTGGTGGGCAATGTTGTTTGGAAATGGGATTGTCAAAACGCTCAATGACTTTGGATCGCAAGGTGAACGACCCAGTCATCCGGAATTGCTCGACTGGTTAGCTGCCGATTTCATGCACGATTGGAACATCAAACGCTCCATTAAGCAAATAGTGATGAGCGCAACGTACATGCAGTCCGCACGAGTCGCCAAAGAGTTGTTAGCGAAAGATTCCGAGAATCGTTGGCTTGCCCGTGGACCGCGACAACGCTTGGATGCCGAGTTTCTCCGCGACAATGCATTATTCATCGCTGGTGTTTTGAACCCCGCGATAGGCGGCAAGAGCATTAAACCCGCGCAGCCTGACGGGACATGGGAGATTAACGAGATGAGTGGTTACAAATACGAGAAATCAACCGGCGCCGATTTGTATCGACGGGGACTGTACGTTTATTGGCGGCGGTCGACAGTATATCCCTCATTTGTAACGCTAGACGCCCCAACACGCGAATTCTGCGTTGCTCAACGCGCTAAAACGAGCACACCGCTGCAGTCGTTGGTTCTGATGAACGATCCCGTTTTTGTCGAAGCAGCAAGAGCGCTCGCACAACGCATTCTCGCCACGCCTGAGACCAACAATGCTTCTCGATTGGAGCTAGCATGGCGTCTTGCTTTGTCGCGTCCTCCATCTCAACAAGAATTTGCGATTCTTGCGCGGACGCTAACGGAGCAGATGAAGCTCTATCGCGCCGATCCGGAAGCAGCCCGAAAGTTAATTTCGGTGGGTGACTTAACAGCTCCCGTTGGTCTCAATCCAGTGGAATTAGCCGCCTGGACAGCGCTAAGCAATGTCATTCTGAACTTAAACGAAACGCTGTCGAACTAACTTCGGCTCTTATAGCGGTTGGAGATCAACTCAACCCAACCACTGTTTGGCTGCAGGTGGCTACGATTTTTGCCATGCCTGCGAAACGCCATCCCTTCAACGCAATTTAGCCTTTGGGTTTGTAGTTTTATTGTAGAACGATTGTCCCAATCGTTTTCATAAGCAATTGGGACTATTGCTCTGCACTGCACCCTGATTTTAAAGTTGGAAAGAGCATAAGCCCTTAGTCAACCAAGAACCAAAAACGCTTCAATCCCCGAAAGGGACGATTGCAAACCTAACGCACAGGGTTATGCCGCCCCTGCGGGCCTTGGCGAATGATTAGGATCCTCGCTCCACGGGCGCGCGTCCGTGGCGAGAACCTGCCATGCCTTCGCTACTAATCCCTGGAAGGAAAAGTAGATGATGTCGACCTTGACTAACTGGACAGCGCCACGGTAGGCCCGAATATTAGCTCGACGCGCCAGCTAGTGGGTTGTAAGCGTGCGATTTTCCTGGGTTTGTTCTATTTTACAAGCGACCCACTCGCTGACGCGTTGAGCTGGCTATTGCCCAAGGTTTCCGCAAAGTGGCGCTGTCCAACCAATCTACTTTTTTTCTTCACGGATGGCGTCTTCAGTCAAATGCGTTCGTGACGTAGGCTAAATGGTGTTTTCGTTAACTACGCATTTAATTGGAGCTCGAGCAAGTGCCACAACCGATACTCTACGAGTCGCATTCGCATACGACGCTGTGCAATCATGCCGTCGGGGAGCCGAGCGAATACGCGGCCGTTGCCAACCGCCGCAGTTTGCGCGGGCTGATTGTAACCTGCCACAATCCAATGCCTAACGGTTTTTCGCATCATGTTCGCATGCGGGAAGATCAGTTTGATGAATATATCGCGTTGGTTGAGCAGACGCGTAACGAATGGCAGGGGAGAGTCGATGTTCGCTTAGGGCTGGAGGCCGATTATTTTGAGGGCTACGAGTCCTACCTGGAAAAGCAACTATCCTATGCCGACTTTAGTTTCGTATTAGGATCCGTGCACCCGCAGATTCCCGAGTTTCGCGCCAAGTACTGGCAGGAGAATGAAACAGAAGTTCAACGCACTTATTTTCGACTTTTGGCGCAGTCCGCTGAAACAGGTTTATTCGATTCGCTCGCGCATCCAGATTTAATCAAGAACCACACCTCTAAAGTTTGGGTGCCAGAAGCCATTCTTGATGACATCCGCGCGGCGCTCGATCGCATTGCAGCAACGGGAGTGGCGATGGAGTTGAATACATCGGGCAGTAACAAGACGATTGCAGAAATGAATCCATTTCCGGCAATGCTCGTCGAAATAAGTCGCAGAAATATACCGATTACACTCGGGGCCGATGCGCACGAACCGGGACGAGTTGCGGACGGCTATGAAAATGCGCTGCAGCTGTTGTCCGATTGCGGTTTTGAAAACGTCAGTTACTTTTTAGACCGCAAACGCCAAGATGTGCCAATCCAGGCGGCGCTGGCGAGCCTAGTGACGTGCTCGGCCGCCAGCTGAATTCCAAGCAATTATTAGGAAACCGGAGAATTGCGATGAAGGTGAATGAGTATTTTGATGGTAAGGTCAAGTCGATCGGGTTCGAAAACTGTGAGGGACGCGCGACCGCGGGTGTGATGGCTGTGGGCGATTACGAATTTGGAACCAGCGAAAACGAACTGATGAAAGTTGTATCGGGTGAACTGCAGATCCAACTTCCTGGCGAAGACAGCTTCGTGTCGTATGCAGCCGGGACCGAATTTAAAGTCGCAGCTGGTAGTAAGTTCAAAGTTAAGGTCGTCCAACCCACCGCCTATTTGTGCTTTTACGGCTGATGGAAAAGCGCGGTCGCCGGACTTGAATGCCGATAACTACCACCAACGATGGGCATGTGGATCGTGATCGTACTGTCGTTTGAGAATCGACTCAGGCTCTTGGCGGAGAGTGAGACGACACAGGCCTGCCGCAACCGCTCCTGCTACGAAGCCTCCGACGTGAGCCAGGTAGGCAACACCTCCGGCAGATTCGCTGGTGGCCGCGATGGAGCCGACGCTACTAACGAACTGCATTGCTATCCACATACCGAGTACCACGATGGCTGGAACAGTGATGATGCTATAAAAGAAAACGGCATTCACGCGATTGTGTGGGTACAGAACGAGATAGGCGCCCATAATGCCTGCTATCGCTCCCGATGCTCCCAGGTTCGGAATTACGCTATTGGGTCCCGAAAGAATCTGGGCAAAACTGCCTACGATGCCGGCTATCAAGTAAAAGATCAAAAACCAAACGTGTCCGAACCGATGTTCGACGTTGTTCCCAAAAATCCATAGATAGAGCATATTGCCTGCAATATGCCCATAGCCTCCATGCATAAACATGGCAGAAATCAATGTGAACCAAATGATTGGCGGTCCTGGTGCTTGGGGGATCTCAATTGTGCCGTATCCCTCCACCTGCATGGGTTGTGGTTCGACCAGGTCAACACCTGTCGTAATTTCTTTGGGCACAACGCTCCAGCCGTAGGTGAACTCGGGATAACTAGTTTGGACCAAGAACAAGGCAATATTTGCGGCCAAAATCCCGTAGGTGACAAAGGCAAATGTGGAGACGTCTCGATCATCATCGCTGATTGGGAACAACATGCGACAGGTTATTTCTTGTAACGAGAAGTAGAGGGGCGTTAAAGTGTGCAAATCGCTCGCTGTTTGGGGGTTCGCTCGACGCATAGTCTAAACCAAAGCTGGGCGGACTGCGACTGTGCTAAAATCGCGAGCCAGATCGGTCAACCTGGCCGTCGCTATTTTGATGGGAGGCAATCGTGCACACAATTCAATTTGCCATCAGAACACTAGTTGTTCTATCGGCGATTCTAGCCTTCACAGAGTCTGATGCTGCTGGGGAAACTCAGCGAGTTGCTAGTGAACCAGCCCGGCCGAACATTTTGTTCTTCATTGCCGACAATTGGGCTTGGCCTCACGCGGGAGTGCTCGGCGATCCAACTGCCCAGACGCCAATATTCGATCAACTTGCACGCGAGGGCGTAGTTTTAAACAATGCGTTCTGTCCCGTGCCCTCCTGCTCACCAACTCGCTCTTGCATTTTGACGGGCAGAGCAGCTCATCAATTGGAGGAGGCGGCGAGTCTCTGGAGTGGTTTTCCTCGAAAATTTACTGTCTTTACCGAGTCGCTGCGGGCCGTTGGTTATGAAGTTGGTTATAGCGGCAAGGGATGGTCGCCTGGCAACTACTTGGATTTCGGTTGGACCGAGAACCCCGTGGGAGAGCAGTACCAGAACTTTGCCGAGTTCATGAAGTTTCGCGATGCGTCGAAGCCGTTCTTCTTCTGGAGCGGCAACACAGAGACCTCGCTCAGTAAGTGGAGATACGAGCCCGAAGCTTGGGCGACGCTTGACGCAAACTCATTGAGAATACCTGCAGAATTGCCGGATGCCGAAGAGGTGCGATTGAGCATGTTAGCCTACTATGGTTGCGTGGGGCGAATCGATAGCGATGCCGGTCGCTGTATCGACGTGCTCAAACAGCAAGGCCTATTCGACGAGACCTTTGTCGTTTACACCAGCGACAATGGATGGCAGATGCCACGCGGTTTGGCGAACTGTTACGACACAGGCACGCGCGTTCCTCTGGTAATCCGGTGGGGCACGCACATATCGGCCGGCATAGTCTTGAATGAATTCGTAAGCCTAACAGATTTTGCTCCGACGTTCCTTGAACTTGCCGGAGTGGACATCCCAATGGAGATGACGGGGCGCAGTATGGTCGACTTGTTGTTGCAACGACCAGAGAAGTTGGTACGCGATGCCGTATTCTTGGAACGCGAAAGACACGCCAATGTACGCCGAGGCAATTTGAGCTACCCAATCCGTGGAGTCCGTACACGAGATTTCCTGTATCTGCGGAATCTGCGCCCCGAGCGATTTCCCGCTGGCGATCCAAAAGCCTATTGGGCGGTGGGGGATTTCGGCGATGTTGATGGCTCGCGTGCGAAGTTCTTTCTACTTGATAATGCTACCAAACCTGAAGTCACCAGATTCTTCGAACTGAGCTTTGCAAAACGGCCTGCAGAAGAGTTGTATGATCTGCGCGTTGATCCACAACAGTTGGTCAACGTTGCTGACGATTCAAAGTACGCAACATCAAAAAACGAATTGGGAAAGCGAATCGAACAATGGATGGTTGAAACCGACGATCCGCGAGTGAATCCCAATTACGATGCCTGGGACAACTATCCGTATTTTGGCGGACGGGTCGTCGACGAAAATGGGGCTCCGGTTTCGAAGCGGAAACCGTAGACCGCGGGTGAGGTTATTCACGCCCTATGGTCTCGCAGTATTTCATTCAACCCTCACGTGTAAATGACAGATTGCTGGCGGGCCAGCACTTATTCGCTCGACTCGCACAACGTAGTCGCCCGGTGCGGTGAACGCATGAGTCGTGGTGGCATAGCCATGGGGATTGTGGGTTTCAGCGTTGCCGTCGGAATGCACTTCGACGGTTGGCGAGCCGTCGCCAAAGTCCCATTTTTCGGTACAGTCGATAGCGCCAAATGAGCGGACTTTGAATTTCACCCTCTGCCCCACTTTGATTCCAGTAGTGGGATAATAGGCCGCATGGATAGTCGGAGGCGTGAAGTCATCGGGGCGATTTGCGTCGTGAACCTGGACAATCGCAAAGTCGATTGCGACATGACCGTGGCTATCGCGAACTTCCAGGATTTCGCTATAGGAACCGGGGTGTTTATACGTACGCGATACGATCGGCGCATGCGATGTTTGGCCATCTGTAAACGTCCACTTGTAACTAGAAACGGCACCTTTAGAACTCCAGGACTTGGTGGCGTCGAGCGCAATGGTTTCGCCGGTCTGCAATAGATGATGGGGCCGAGCGACGGCGATTACACTGGGCGCATGCTGATTGCGATAGGCTTCCCACAAAAAGGCGTAGCCCTCTTGCGTGCCCCATTGGCCCGAGGGTTGTCGCGACTTGATCTCGAAATGCAAGTGCGACCAGCCGCCGCTTCCACCTTCTTTGCCTAGCACACCAATTGCCTGTCCTTTCGAGATAAATCGTCCTGGAGCAATTGCGGGATCGATTGAAAACAGGTGGCTGTATCGATAATACCAACCGCGCCGGTCCACGAGATAAACTACATCAGCTCGAGGTTCGACCGGCGTATCGGACTTGTGTGCTTCCAAGACGACCTCACCGACCGAAACGATCTGACCGTCTGTAGCCGCGATGACTTCAACATCACCTTCGCTGCCTCCGATGTCCAATCCTGAGTGATAGTAGATAGCTCTGCGACTTGCCCTTTCACCGCCATCGACATAGGTTGGTTCATTCGACATTTGTGTCATGGTCGCGAACCAAGTCTGCTTGACAGGGTAGAGAAACTCTTCCGACGGCATCCAGGCAGAATCGCGAGGCCAAACACGCAATCTAGCGCGACGTTCGAGGCCCCAGGATTTGGGTGTTCCGTTGGAGTTGTAACCGCTTGTGATTGGACAGTCGACCTGTACCTTGCCCGTCTGCCGCGGTAGTTGGTAGTTGCCGGATTGAAGCTCCAACATCTCGCCGTCGATCTCGATCTTGACCTGCACAGAACGAATGGCGTTTCTTATTGGGTCGCGGTGTTCAGCAACCGATAGTAACGTGATTGTTGAAGAGTCGCCATTCTTGAGATCGACATTGGAAGATTCGCCCACATTCATATCAAGCACAGTAAACGGGGGTTCGGTGAATTGAGCAAAGCCATGGTCGATGGTTGCACTGCCCAAGACCGTGAGGGTAGCTATCCAAATCGTTAGTCGACGCGCGAATTCTCTCGAGGTTTGATAACAGCGACGCGTAGTCATGCTCCACCTTTGCAGAATGATCTTTCAAGAATCACCTTAGCCGGATTTGATTTCACCGCCGCGCAGTATTGTAGCGGATCTCGCTTGCGCTTGGCTTGTCACAGCGAGCCGCGTACGCCTGGTTGGACAATGTTAATGTTTTGAGCGGCGGGACGCGCGCTGGTGTTTACTGAAAAACCGGCGACTAGCGCCTTGGCCGCTCGTTACTCACATTGTCCTGCGGTTTCCAGTTGTGTGAATGCAGCTAACGCTGACCCATCCACGTCTGGCGACAGGTGGCTACGCTGGTACTTGATAGCCGTGCGCATCCAACTAGTGTGTGGGGCGGCAGGTTTCTTAGGGCGAGTGTAGGTGAGGGCACGCGGATTAGGTTAGAATATGGTCCGACCGTCCGGTTGGTTGAAGCCCGACAATCGTTCCGCACCTATTTTTCTCGCCAATGGAACACAAACATGCCTACCAAGTTATCTCGCCGTTCGTTTCTCAATCGCAATGCAGCTAGCGGCGCCGCTTTGGCGCTGGCTGCGAATGCAGTCAGCTATTCAAGAATCTATGGAGCCAATGAGCGTTTGCACATCGCCAGTATTGGCGTCGGTGGCAAGGGATGGAGCGATTTAACTGGCGTTGCTGCCAGCCCGGCTGTGCATGTGTCGGCAATTTGCGATATCGATGGAACGAAAGAGCATTTGGGACGGGCCGCCGATACTTATCCCCAGGCTAAGTCGTTTCAAGATTGGCGCGTTCTGTTGGACGAATCTAAGTCGATTGACGGCGCGATCGTTTCCACGCCGGATTTTATGCACGCACCTATTGCTTTGGCCGCAATGCAACTGGGCAAACATGTATTTTGTCAAAAGCCGTTGGCGCACACGGTGTTTGAAGCTCGCCAAATGCAGTTGGCTGCTGCTCGGAAAAACTTGGTTACGCAGATGGGTAACCAAATACAGTCTCACGAAGCCTATCGTACGGCAGTTCAATTCGTGCACGATGGGCTGATTGGAAAAGTGAAGGAAGTACACTCATGGCAGGGGGGGGCCCCGAAATGGCCGCGGGCCATTGATCGCCCCGCGGGCAGTGACGAAGTTCCTGCTAGCGTACGATGGGATTTGTGGCAAGGCGTTGCTGAGGAGCGTCCGTTCAAGTTAGGATTTTATCATCCCTTTAATTGGCGCGGGTGGCAGGCGTATGGAACGGGTCAGCTTGGCGATTTTGGTTGCCATATTCTTGATCCGGTCTTCAAAGCGTTACACCTGACTGCACCTTCAAAGGTGATCGGCGAAGCACCTGCATTGAAGCCTGAGGCTTGGACGGACCGTGCAACGGTGGCCTACGAGTTCCCAGGTACATCCCTTACGGCAGCTGAATCGATTTCAGTAACCTGGTACGATGCCGTGGGGGCCCTGCCACCGCGAGAAAAGCTCGTGCACATACCGGGCGATATCAAATTGCCGGGGGCTGGATCCGTTTTGGTCGGAGAGAAGGGCTCCCTTTCCTTAGGGGACCGAGTTATTCGTCCCCAGTAGGTCGTTAACCGCTTTATTAACCACGCGCACGATGTACTTGTTCGGTTGATTGTCCAATGCGGCTTGCAGATCGTTGAGCGCGGGGCGAGCTGCCTCGTCGAGCTCGTCCAGCACTATGGCAGCTTCCAGGCGTCCCCAAGGATGTTCGCTGCGAAGTTCTTGCATTAACACCGGTAGTCCTTCATCGAGTTTTCCGAGGCGACAAAGAGCGCGAGCTGCCGAGATGCGTACATTAGGAGCGTCGTCACGCAAGGCAACGCGGAGAGGCTGCTCAATGGCCACGTTCCCTTTAGCGGAGATTTCCGTGGCGAAATTACCCAAGCCAATTGCCGCCCAAGTTCTGATCGCAGCATCGCTGTCGCTGAGAGAGTCAAGAAGATAGGTTGTGGCGGTCGGTCCCTCGGAGGCCCGCGAAGCAGCTTCGACCAGCCGTTGGACCATGGCATCTCCGCCGGGCTGTCTAAGGATTTCCCATCTCGAATCAATTTCCTTTTCACGAATTTCAATCTCAGCTTCTGGTACTAGCCCGATGTCGCGAATCTCGACTTGCCAACGTAGGCATTCCTCGCGCAGCGTGGTTAAACGGGCTTGGTATTTTGGATCGTCAGCCAAATTATGAACTTCGTGTGGATCGGCCACGACATCATACAGTTCCTCAACGGGCTTTGTAGCCAGTGAAAATGGACGCGCCAACTCGGGAAGCGTGCCCGCCTTCTCCGCTTTGCGAATTTCCTGCATGGTCGCACCCTGCTCAGCTGTATTCATATACTGATAGTAGGGTTTGAGTGGTTCGTAATTGCGCACGTATCGAAATTGTTCGTCGCGTACAGCGCGAATAATGTCGTAGCGTTCATCCATGCGATCTCTCGCGCCGTAAACGTAGCGACGCGGAGGAGAAAGATTCGTACCTAGAAACGCCCTGCCCTGCATGATTTCGGGAATTTGAATGCCTGTCAGGTTGAGGACAGTAGGGCCGAAGTCAACTGAGCTGATGAGCTGACTGTCGATGGAGCCCGGCATAGCCTGCCCCACGGATCGAAATTTTGGCGGTAACCGAACGAGCAAGGGTATATGGGTGCCCGATTCATACAACCAGCGTTTCGCTCTAGGCAATCCAACACCATGATCCGACCAGAAGAAGACGATGGTATCCTCGTATTTCCCAGCGTCTTTGAGTTCGCGTATCAATTCACCAGCCCAGGCATCCATGGCGGTGATCAATTCGTAGTTGCGCTTCCAGTCCTCCCTGGCAATCGGAGTATCGGGAATGTAGGGTGGAAATGTAGTTAATTGAGCTGCGTTTTGTCGTTGTTCCGAGGTCAACGCGCGCGTTACATCGCGATACTTGCTTTCGCTGGCGATCCCACTTTCGTGACAGCCGGTAAAGTTAAACACAGCGAAGAATGGTTGATCGGCTTTGGCTTGTTTCCAATGCGCCCGACCGTCGCACTCGTCCCAGATTTGCTCGGTTGGTGGCTTTTTGAATTGATAGTCGGTTTTGCTGTTATTTGAACAGAAGTAGCCTGCGTCGCGAAGCAGCATCGGAAATGGCTTTAGCGACGAAGGCAGCTTGGCTTCGGTCCGCATGTGATGGGTACCGATCGAGTTCTGATAGAGCCCAGTAATGATTGTTGACCGGCAGGGCGCACATACTCCGGCAGCCGTGAAGGCATGCGTAAAGCGAACTCCCTCTGCCGCTAATTGATCTAGATGCGGGGTGATTGCGTAGGGATCGCCATAACAACCCAAATGAGGACTAATGTCCTCGCACGAAATCCATACTATGTTGGGGCGCTCGGCGGCCTGTCCACTGTTCAACATGCCTGACAAAAACAGGAACAGGAAAATCGTGGTTCGCTGAAACTTCATGAGCTGGGTACTTTCTATAGGGATCCAAGGCCTGGCAGCGGCTGGCTAGGTTTTTGCTGTAGCCACCGTCGCCAGTTCGCCAGACGATGGAATTGTACTACTGCCAAGCGGTTGTGATTAGGAAGTTTAATCTTTGCGCGTCCACCGTCTGGCGACAGTGGCTACATTTTTGCTGTAGCCATGTCGCTAAATCGCTACACGGTGGCAGTGGACGTTTGAGCTGGAAGCAGTAGCCGTAACAGTGGGGTTGTCATAAAGGTCGTCACTAACGCCATGATAACCAGCATGCAGAAGACGTTGTCAGGTATGATTCCCAAATCTCGCCCAACGTTGATGGCGATGAGGCCCATCAATGCTCGCGTATTCATCATCACTGCAATGCAACCGCTTTCGCGCCAGGTCAGTCCTCCGCTCCTCGCAGCCAGGCCACAGCCCACGACTTTACCGAAGATGGCAACCAGGATCAACATTCCGCACATTAGCCAATCTGCCGGCGAATCGAGCAAGCCGATGTTGGTTCTCAGGCCCGTGTAGGTAAAGAAAATCGGCAATAATAGGGCATTCACGACATCTTGCAGGCGGCTCTTTACATTTTCGCGGAGGCAATGGTGCCCCGAGAGTACGGCCCCTAGGATGAAGGGGCCAAATACGGAAAAAATACCAATTGCCTGTGTGGCAGCTGCGGCCACAAAAACGGCGATCAATACCGCAGAAAGCTCACCGACTGCCGCCTCTCTGGTAGGCTTGCCCGCAGGATGCGCGATATGCCTAAAGATCGCTGGGGCTATCAACCAACATGCGATTGTGAACGCAATTGTCAGGAGTACTATTCGCAGAACAAAGACGAATTCAAAATCACCATGAATCAATGTGCTGGCAGTCGCTAGCAGAATCCAGCCGATCACGTCGTCAATGGCTGCGGCCGTAATGGTCGTAGTACCGAGGCGCGTACGATGAATTTGTAATTCAATCATAATGCGTCCCAATATTGGAATTGCGGTAATAGAGAGTGCTATCGATACGATTAGCACGAAGCCGATCTGGTCGACTTCCGGTGCAACCTGTGGATGCATCCACAGGGCGAGTGCCGCACCAAGCGAGAACGGCAGGGCGATACCAACAGCGGCCACACCCACAGCAGTGCGACCGACATTTCTTAAATGGGAGAAGTCAAATTCCAGTCCGACGAGGAACATCAGTAGCATCAGGCCCAGTTCGCTTAGCACGCGAAACACCACTGTGGTATCGGCTGGAAAAACATAGCTCATGATATCGGGCACTAAGTATCCCAACAATGATGGGCCAAGGAGTAGACCGGTGGCAATTTCGCCCACGACTTGGGGTTGACCTAACTTTGCGAAAGCCCAAGCTCCCACGCGGGCAGAGGCAATAATTGCGATCAATTGCACTAGAACCTGCAATAGGAAGTCTTCCCACTCATGCATGTCAAGGCTACTTATAGAAACTGTGTTGCTAACTGGCCGATCGAGCCGTCGTATGCCGGCTGCGCCACACAGTGATTGCGATCGTAAGGACTGTTAGGGGGACAACAAAAATCATCATGAGTCCACTCAATGTATGTCGGAAATCATTCCCGGTCGCTTCCAGAATCAAATGAGTCGTATAAGCAAAGTAGTAGAATAGGAAGATCGCCCCCTCCCATCGAGAGATAACATTCCCGGTGGCAAAAATCGGCCAGCAGGCTACGGCAACTGCTAGCATCACTGGGATATCGAACCGAATCGCTGCAGCGGTTACGTTAATGCCCGAGGGTGCGAGTAGCGCGGACAGACCAAGCACCGACAGGATGTTGAAAATATTACTACCAACAACATTTCCAACGGCGATGTCGCGTTCGCCCTTAATGGCTGCAATGATGGAAGTCGCGAGTTCGGGGAGCGAGGTGCCAGCCGCGACTACCGTCAGTCCGATAATCAACTCGCTTACCCCAAAACTTTTCGCAATCACGACCGAACCGTGAATGAGCCAGTTGGAGCCGATGACTAACAGCACTAATCCACCAAGGATTAGTAGCACATCGATCAGCATGGACGATTTTTTCCGGGGTTCGTCGCTGCTCCACTCGGCAGCGAATTCCTGCTGGACGGCTTGGCTTTCTTGACGACTAGCGCGAATGCACCATACGGTATAGGACACGATGCCGGTAAATAAAATCGCTCCATCGACCCTCCCAATGTGGCCGTCAAGACTGAATATCAGCATCAGCACCGAGACCCCGATCATGATTGGCACATCGCGACGAATGAACTCGCTGGCCACAACGAGCGGTACGATAACGGCAGACAACCCAAGAATTAGCAGTACGTTAAAAATATTGCTACCGACGACATTCCCAATAGCCAAATCTGCGCTACCTATAATGGAGGCTTGTACCGAGACGGCCAGCTCGGGTGCGCTGGTGCCGAATGCAACCACCGTCAAGCCAATAACTAATGGGGAAATACGCAATGCCACCGCCAGCTTCGAAGCGCCGCGCACCAGCATTTCGCCGCCACCAACTAGCAGTAACAGTCCCGCCACGATCGCCAACAAAGCCCAAATGTTATCGGTCATAAACCTTGTTTCTCAATGATCGGTAAACGTCGCCGCATAAATCGCCATCGCGCGGCGATAGGCAAGTCTAGCGAAACGTGTGCCGAACGGGCAGATATGACAATTGTCGAAAAGAGAATTCCGATTGCTATTCGCTGTTTAGCCGCGATTCCAGTGTATATTCAAGAAAACACAAGAAATCGGTAGTTTAAACGCCAGCATGCATCAGAGCAATTAACCGGTGAAGGCGGACAAATGTGCCGATTGATTATGTTTTGTCTCTGGTCATTCCAGCGAGAAGCGGTACGGCCAAGAAGACGCCAGGGCAGACGTCGCCATTGTCATTATATTCGGTAGGTGAGCTCCTAGTTGGGGTGGGACTTGGGCAACGGTTGGGACTGAAACTCTGACAGTCCCCGATTTTCGGTAGAGTGAGTCCTCCGGATCATGCACTTTCAGTAAATCTCGAGTGATTGCCTGCCGAAGTTCAACTGCCTAGCCAGTGGCGCAGTCCAATTGGGCTGGTCCGTGAATTGCTTCTTAAAGGCGTACTCCGTCGAGGTCGTCGCCTGCGGTTTTTTTTGCGTCTAACTCACTATTTATCAGAAAGAATATTGGCATTATCAAGCATGAATAATGGTGAAGGAAAAAATAATGGAGTGGGTTTTACACTGCGATTTCGATCGAAAGTCCTAGCTGGATTGGTGCTGGTCATTCCCATTTGGATAACCTACGTAGTAGTGACTTTCGTATTTCGCATTATGCGGGATGCGTCGCTTTGGCTACTCGAAGCGGTGATGTTGAGCACTTTGAGCGAAGCGATTCTTATTCGCTTGGGACTTAGCTCAGAAACGCTGTCCTCAGATGGTCTTTCTGAGTTACCACTGGCTCTGCAATGGGGAATTAGTGCATTAGCGATTTTCTTGACAGTTGCCGCGCTTTACGTTTTCGGCACAATCGCCACTAACGTAGCCGGCAAACGCCTGGTACGGATGGGTGAATCCGTATTTGAACGAGTACCGATTGTAACTGTCATCTATCATGCCTCAAAGAAAGTCTTGGAGACGCTGGTAGGAGATAGTGCCCGTCCGTTTCAGCGTGTGGTATTGGCTCCGTTTCCGTCAAAAGCGACGGCATCGGTAGGATTTGTTACGCGCGAAACTATGGATGCCGTCACAGGTGAATCACTACTCACGGTTTTCGTGCCGACTGCCCCCAATCCCACTACCGGGTTTGTGTTCGTAATAAGACCAGCCGAGATTGTGGAGGTAGATTGGACCGCTGAGGAGGCAATCAAAATCATCATGTCGGGCGGCGTTCTAATGCCTGAAAAAATTCCAATGGCGCAGCCGAGCGGAAGCCCTCCTTAGTTTTTGGGTTTTGCCTGCAATTCCCTATTCGCTACGACTCCCTATTCGCTATGACCCTCGGAGGTTGGTCGGCTAGAAGTCACGACGGCTTGATCGTAAAAACGCCAATCCTTAGCCAAGATCAAACGAGCTCCCCGCCGGAAAGATAGGAACGACCACGTCCAACTGAGGATCACAAATAAGCGGTTGCGGAAGCCCGTAAGAAAGTAGATGTGCACAACCAACCACGCAACCCAGGCTGTAAAACCAGTCACGCGATAATTGCCGATTTCAGCGATCGCACAACTGCGACCGATGGTCGCCATTTGGCCTTTGTCGACATAGCGGAACTCGAGTCGAGGTTTGCCATCCAGGTCACAGCGAATGACCTTTGAGAAATGCTTGCCTTGTTGCATAGCAACGGGTGCAATACCGGGCAATTGTCGGTTGTTCTCGCCTGTAAAACTGCAAAGGTCACCTGCAGCAAAAACCTCTGGATGCGACGGGACGGAAAGGTCCTTTTGCACGATGATCCTCCCTTGCCGATCGCGCTCAAACCCGATTTGCTTGCCGATGTCGGATGCCTGGACTCCAGCAGCCCACAACACGGTCGCTGCACTTATACGGTCACCAGAGACGTCGACGCCGTGTTTGTCGATGCGGGTCACGCGACTGCTTGTCCAGGATTGAACACCTAGCGATTCCAGATCGCGAGTTGCACGGCTAGCCAATGTTTCGGAAAACATGGGCAAGATCCGCGGCCCGGCTTCAATCAGGATGATGCGCGCAAGTTTAGAATCGATACTACGAAAGTCCTTGGCTAACGTAAATCGGCTCATCTCGCCAATGGCCCCTGCCAACTCGACACCCGTGGGGCCGCCTCCAACCACGACAAAAGTTAGTTGCTTTCGTCGCTCTTCCGCATCGGTTGTCAACTCGGCCTTTTCAAATGCCTCCAACACCCGACGTCGGATCTCTGTTGCTTGCTCGATCGTTTTTAAACCAGGAGCATCCGCTTCCCATTCGTTTCTTCCAAAGTAACTATGTTGGGCGCCGCAGGCGACCAGTAGATAGTCGTAATGCAATTCACCGAAGCTCGCCTGAATCTTATTCTCGGACATCGAAATCGCATTGACAGTGCCGCAGATTACACGCACGTTCTTCTGGCGCGAGAGAATGCTTCGGAGCGGAGCTGCAATATCGGCTGGACTCAGGCCAGCCATGGCTACCTGATAAAGCAACGGCTGAAAGACATGATGATTACGACGATCGATGAGTGTTACCGACACTCGCTTTTCGCGCGCCAGCGATTTGGCTGCATTTAAACCAGCAAAGCCACCTCCGACGATAACCACTTGTTTCAAAGATTCTTGCATTGCATTAGCGTCCAAAAAACGGGAACTCGCATGGAATCGACTTCTTCAATGACAGTAGCTACCTCATCCTCCCAGGAGCGTTCGAGAAATAAGTGAGCGGAATGGTGCTACTAGCAGGGATTTTTCGCCCGAATGCCCCGCATTGCGGCAAGCTAATGCCGGAACGACTTTCGTCGCCTCGAAACACACTCTGTTGAACACAACCCTACACGTTAGTTTTGAAGTTGCGCTTTTTGGGTCGCCCAGCGACGATAGGATCGTGCGCGGTATCATTTCCCTCGGACTCGCGTCCCAGGGGCGAAAGCATGCCGTGTATTCGGCACTCAAAAAATGCAGCAGAGCGAGCGGCGAGCAAGCGCCCTACAGCTCACAACAAATCGGACACTTACTTTTCGAACGATCCTTAGCCTACCAAATGATCTGTTGGCTCAGATCGTTGTAAGCACTTTTTATTCGTTGTCTTCGACGTTCGATGGGTTGAATTCCATGGTAAGCAACAGCATCTGAATGGTAATGAAGCCAATTATGGTCAACTCAAGAAATAGCCTTGCGGCGAAGCAGGCATTCACCCCAAATGTCCTCGAAGGGCCCTCTGGCCACTCGACATGTTGGCTGGAGGACTATAATCGACAGAAGGTCGGAATAAAGTTCCGGTCTGGCGTCGTTCCGTTCAGAGCCTTTGTAGCTGGAATAACTTCAAAGTGTTACTTCGCGCACTTTTGTTGATTGACAATCGCTCCTCTCAACGGCGAATCAATTCAGCGCTCCAAAAACTTGGTTTGCTCACCGATAGCTGTAGTTCTTTGACGCACTTGCAAGCGGTAGTTCGTCGCGAGAGTTACGACATGTTAATCGTCAGTCAGGGCCTGCTGGCGGATGACTCTGGCGAGTGGATTCGCCGAGTTCTCGAATTACCGGATGCACCCGATATAATCGTACTCGCCGATCGCGAGGATTCGCACGAACGAGCTCGGTGGCTTTCGCAGGGGTGCGTGGCGGTGCTGCTGCAGTCGCTTCCTGTGGCTGCATTGAAGAGCGTGATCGAGGCGGTACTCAAGCGCCGTAAGCACACAGAGCCCACTTCGATCGACCGAGTCCGAACACTGGGGCCTCCACGGTTAACCGACTTTAAGTCTGCTAGTGAGTTGATGCGAGCATTTATGTCGGTGGTGGAGAAAGTTGCACCTAGCGATGCGACGCTATTGATTCTGGGTGAAACTGGAGTTGGCAAAGAGCGATTGGCTCGGGCCGTTCATAATGACAGCCCTCGTTCGAAAAGTCCGTTTGTGGCGGTGAATTGTGCAGCGTTGACCGAATCGCTTTTGGAGAGTGAGTTATTTGGTCATGAAGAGGGGGCATTTACTGGTGCCGTTCGTTCTCGACGAGGATGCTTTGAATTGGCACACGGTGGCACGCTCTTTCTGGACGAAATCGGCGAAATGCCGCAGCACTTGCAAGTCAAATTGCTCCGTGCTTTACAGGAGCGAGAAGTGGTTCGCGTCGGTGGCGAAAAACCGATTGCCGTTAACGTGCGCGTATTGGCAGCTACCAATCGAGATATCGAGAATGAAGTTTCGCAGGGCAAGTTTCGCAAGGACCTTTACTATCGATTGTCGGTGGTGAAACTACGCATTCCTTCACTGAGCGAACGCCGCGAAGATATACCCGTCCTGGTGAACGACTACATTCACTATTTTAGCAGTCGCATGACGCACCAGGCCACGCTTTGTAGCAAGGAGGCTGTGGATGCTTTGATTCGGTATCATTGGCCCGGAAACGTTCGTGAGTTAATCAATGTTATAGAGAGAGCCATGCTCCTATGCCCTCGCCAGGAGATTGGACTGGGAGACTTACCGCATGAAATCAGGCTTTCCGCTGGCAGCGTTCTAAAAAATTGCGACAGCTCCGAACAAAGCCCGACCAGTCTTAAACTCTCGCTCAATGAATTCCTAGCCCAAGCGGAACGCGAGTATCTGGTGCGGCTGTTGGAAACCACCAAAGGCCGCGTGGGGGAAACCGCGCAACTTGCCAGGATTGATCCACGCGTCCTCTACCAAAAAATGAAAAGACTCAGGTTAGACAGAAAAGACTTTAGTTAGCGAAAGTCTGCACTCGATGGGAGCAGGCTGTGTGCGCGCCGTCGCGGCGAATCTTTACTGCTGCGCCATTTAGAACGGCCAAAACCATGGAATCAGCACGAGGGCTACAATTCCCAGCAATAAGTTCAGTGGGCCTCCAATGCGAAAAAAATCCAGAAACCGATAGCCACCGGGACCGTAGACCATCATATTCGTTTGGTAGCCAATGGGGGTCATGAAACTGGCTGAAGCGGCGAGAGTCAGGGCGATAACAAATGGACGAGGGTCAACATCGTACAGCCGCGCTGTCTCCATACAAAACGGAAACATCAAAACGGCTGCGGCATTGTTGGTGATGACCTCGGTAATGATCGAACCCAAAATGTAGATTACCGCCAATGCGGCGATCGGTCCCCAAGCTTGCGTAGATTCCACAACGCTTTTGGCTATCACCGTGGCCGCTCCAGAATTTTGCAGCGCAGCGCCTACCGCGAAAGAGGCAGCAATGGTTATCAGCACTTGCCATTCCAAGCTCTGTCGCGCTTCATTGACCGAAAGACATCCGAGCCCAACCATCAGTACGGCCGTGAGCGCCGTCGAAAGCACAATCGGAATAATGCCGGTCGTCATCAACACGATCAGAATTAGGAACAATAGCACCGAAACCCACGCCCGATCTCGACGAATGGGACGCCATTCGTCCACGCTGCTGATCAAGTAAAAGTCGTGGCTATCTCGAAAGTGTTTCAGGAAGTTGGGCCTGGTTTGCATCAACAGCGTATCACCAGGTCGGAGTTCGATATCGCCGAGCTTGCTCTGGATGCGTTTTCCAAAACGCTGCACCGCGACGACGGCCGCTCCGTAAACCTCCCGGAAGTCGGCATCACGAATGGTCTTGCCAACCAAAGCGGAGTTTTCGGAGATTACCGCCTCGCACAAACGCCTATCTTGGTGAGTTGGTGGTGGGGAGGCATCGCTGGAGTGTGTTACTGGGATGAGACCTGGGATTCTCTCTAGTTCCAATATGCTGCTCACGATCCCCGTGAATACCAATTGGTCTCGCGCTTGGATGAAATCCTCCGGGCGAATCGGACTGATGATCCGACCCTCCCGATCTATCTCGATCAGGAACAACCCGGGCAGGTGTCGCAAGCCAGCGGATTCCACCGTTTTACCACACAAGCGACATTCGGGTTGCACCAACATCTCGACTAGATAGTCCCGCCGCGACTCTTTCAATTGTTCTAAGAATTCTTTGCGCTCGGGGAGTAGTCGATTACCGAATAGCAGCAGAAACAAGACTCCCACGGCGGCATAGGGTAGCCCAATCTGCCCGATTTCGAACAACCCCATTCCAGGCAAGCCGCTTTCGATCATCAATCCGTTGATCACCAAGTTGGTAGAAGTACCAATCAAAGTGCAGGTGCCACCCAGGATTGTTAAGAAAGATAAAGGAATCAGTAGCTTTGAAGGTGCGATCGTGTTCCTACGACACCAATCCACAACAATAGGTACAAACATTGCAACGATCGGAGTGTTGTTCATGAAGGCCGACATGGGCACGACAACTATCGCCATGCGGGCGATGATGCCACGCTGCGTCTTCACACTACCGAGTACGCGATGACTCAGGTAGTCAATGATGCCGGTCTCGCGAAGGCCTGCCACCACCACAAACAGGAAGGCTATGGTCAACATTCCCGAGTTGGCGAATCCGGAGAAAGCTTGCTCGGGCGTAATAATTCCGCAGATTCCTAAAAAGGCGGCTGCCCCAAGGAACAGAATATCCGGGGGGATTGAGCTCTTGAGCAGACCTAAAAACACAATGGCCACGACGGTCAGCGTAATCCATGCTTCAATACTCATTGTGAGTTAATCTGCTCCAAGTCAAGTCTTCGACGAAAGAGAATGAAGTCTTCGAACCGAAACACACATCTGGAAATCTAACGCAAGTTGCGTTCCTACGCCATTGCCAAAAATTTACCCAGAGACACAATTGAGGACAGTGCGACTGTTTTCACATCTAAGTAAAGTCAAAAGTCCATGGTTTGGCTTAGTGGCTACCCGAAGTTCCTCACTCAGATTCTTGTAGTCTGGTGTATTGCAGTCGCTCTGCTGGAACCAGCGTTCGCGTCCGACAGAGGCTTGGAATCCTCCCACACTGCATCCATTGCGTCCACACGCCTACCTTGCGTTGACCTGTCGGACACTGCAATCGGGCAAACAACTCATCAACTGACTCGAGCCAACCTGCAATTCAAAACATTGCTTTCGGTCGCGACGCTGCAAAGTGGCATTCGACCTCAATTCGCTCGAACCATTTCTCTGGCTGAGCAATTTGTTGTTTCCAAGAGCTGTTCACTCTTGGATCTTGGCATAGCGCTGCGCTTGTAATCCGCAGCTTTCTATCCGTATTCGCGCTGTGCTAGCGTTTAAGCGTGCTCCGCAGGAAGCATTGCTCTTTGCCCCACGTTAGCACTGTTGATTCAAGTCGTAATTTCGTGAGTTGTCTCCGTACGCCGTCGTCTTGGACTTGTACGCGATGACACCGTTAACGGCATTCTTCAAATAAACTCGAACAAACTCAAAGATTCCAATATGTCCAGTCAAACGCAAACAAAGACGCGAGCAGAAAACAATTCCGGGAAATCAACGCAACCACTTCCGCCTACAAATGATGCCCGCCGATTTGATCCAAAACTGCTCTCTATTAAAAACCTGGTCGACAAAGGTGAGTATGGCCTTGCCTTGGATGCACTGTCAAAGAACTCAACTGATCCAGAGGTGCTCAATTGCCGCGGTGTATGTCTGATGCGTATGCAGGAATTCACCAAGGCTATCAGCACACTCCGCGTGGCGGCGCTCAATCCGAGTACATTTCACGCCAAAGAAAACGTGCCAGCACATATAAAAATCAATCTTGCTATCGCTTTGTTTTTTGGCGGTGAGCCCGCTGGCGGACTCGAAGTGCTAGCTGAGGTCAAGAACTCAGATCATCATCCGAGCGTTCAGATGATCCGCAGACAAACCAAGCTTTGGGTTAAAGAGATGAATTTGTTCCGACGTCTCGATTGGTTTATGAATCGAATCGCACCCAAAACAGGACCGGTTCCTCCCAGTGAACCGATCGGAAGCTTCGCGTGGGACAAAGACAACGTTGATTAAACAGGTGTTGACTAAACACTGGGCCTGCCGCGAATGCGCCATTACATTCCTGGGTGTTATGAGGATGGAGTTACTGTGCCACTAATAGCAACTATTGAAAGTCGGCCCAAAACGTTCTATCAGAGATGGAGCGTGGGAATCATCGTTGCAACTGTGGTGTTCGTTCCGATTAGCTTCTATTTTGCTGGTCGGGCCGTACAGAGCAACGTCAACCGGGTTGAAGATTGGTTGCCAAGGTCCTATGCGGAAACAGAGAATCTGGCTTGGTTTCGCAGGCACTTTGCTTCCGACCAGTTCATCATTGTCAGTTGGCAGGGTTGCCGCATTGCTGCCGAGAAACCAACTGAAGACGATCCCAGGCTGGAGCGATTGGCGAATTTATTGGTGCCGCAGCCGACGAATTCCATCTCCCAGCCAGCAGCTGAATTCACAAATGCCGTATCGGAAGCGGACAATACTGCGCGGCTTAAGTATTTCAAATCGGTGACCACGGGCCGAAGAATACTTGATCAGCTCACCAACCCTCCACTGAGTCTCCCCAGTGCAGTGGCACTTAGCCGCTTACAAGGCTCGATGATTGGACCCGACAGACAGCAAACGTGTTTGGTCGTTACCTTGCATAGCGAGGCGTTGGGAGAGTTGAAGCAAGTCTTGGGATCTGGGCAGCGGCGGATATTCAGAGACAACGTACCTCCCGGGGTGTTACGAAGACTGATTGCACAAGCTGGCATACCTGCCGCTGATGTTCATTTGGGGGGCCCACCGGTGGACAATAGCGCGATCGACGAGGAAGGTGAAAAGACGCTCATTCGTCTGGCTGGTTTATCGGGGCTGCTCGGGTTGGGACTCGCGTGGTGGTCACTCCGCAGCATCCCGCTCACGATCCTAGTATTCTCGTGCGGCGTCCTCAGCGCAGCCACGTCTCTGGCTATCGTTGGGCTAACTGGACAAAACCTGGATGCGATACTAATGTCGATGCCGTCGCTGGTGTATGTATTGGCGGTTTCCGGTGCAGTTCATCTGGTCAACTACTATCGCGAAGCGGTGGAAGCGGGTGGACTTTATGCAGCGACGGAGCGTGCTGTACAGCATGCCTGGAAACCGGCTGCGCTGTGCTCGGTGACAACGGCGGTAGGTTTGCTCTCGCTGTCCGTTAGCGAGTTGGTGCCCATTCGAAAGTTTGGGATTTTCTCTGCGGCTGGGGTGATGAGCCTGGTTGTCATCGTGTATTTTTTTTTGCCAGCGGCGCTGCAACTTTCGCAGATTGGTCGGCGTTGGATTCGAAATAGCGCCCTTGCCAAAGCTAGTGGCGCACATCATGCGCCAAGTGATATCGACAAAGGTACGAAAGTTTGGGCACTACTCGCCACATTTATCGTTCGACGCTATCGCACAGTAGGTGCATTGTGCATGGCGGTTACTTTTGTGGTGGGGCTGGGGTTGCGCAACATAGATTCGAGCATCGATTTGCTTAAGCTGTTTGATCGTAGAGCGAGGATTCTGCAAGATTATCGTTGGCTGGAAGCCCATCTGGGAAAGCTTGTGCCGCTGGAAATCGTTGTGCGATTTCCTCAGGACATGCTGCGCGAGAGCGACCAATCAACACACCACGGACAGGATTGGAATGCACTCAGTTTTATCCAGCGGCTGGAAACCGTGACACGCATGCAAGTACTGATCGATCGCAAGTTTGGCCCGGAGGCTGAAGACCTGGTCGGCCGCAGTCTATCCGCAGCTTCGTTTTTGCCTGGTTTGCCTTCGGCAACTGCCGGCAATTTGGGGTTTATCCAGCGCAAGGCAATTGACGCGCGATTAAGCCGCAGTCGGCAAGAACTTTCACAGGCAGGCTTTTTAAAAACAGATGCGGTGGATGGCAGCGAGTTATGGCGCATCAGTTTGCGTGTAGCCGCGTTTCGCGACGTGGATTATGGACTCTTCGTTGAGGAGTTAGAAGGGATCACTCAGCCTTTGCTAGACGCGTATCAAACGCGAGCCGATGTGCTGCGCGAATTAACACGACTGGCACCCGAAAACTCGCCGGTGGGAAAACAGGTTCTTTTGTGGAGTTACTTCGAACCATCACAACCAGAACGAGTAACGCACGAGACTTTTCAACTCGTCTTGCATAAACTCTTGGAGGAGTATCGTTGCGAGGTGCAATTGTTGACCGGCGATCCACGCACAACTCCACTCAGCGCACTGGAGTCGCTCGACAAATTCGCTGCAGTGGTGGTCTATGGCGATTTTGCAGATGCTGATCTCAATGTAGTGAGGGTTGGTGTACCTCAGATGATTGATGCCAGATTGCAAGGCGATCCGGGGCTGTCCAAGCGGCGTAACAATGACGAATCGTCAACACAAAGCCGGCTGAGTGCCGTGTACACTGGCGTCGTCCCCATCGTCTACCAAGCGCAACGCGCACTACTCAATAGCCTCGTTGAAAGTACTTGGTGGTCCTTTCTAACAATTACCCCTATCATGATGTTGGTATCGCGTAGTTTCTTCGCAGGTGCGATAGCCATGATACCCAACACTCTGCCAGTTCTATTGATCTTTGGCGGTATGGGTTGGCTGGGGATCGCAATCGACATCGGCTCGATGATGACTGCCAGTATCGCTCTGGGGGTGGCTGTCGACGATACCATTCACTTTCTTGCTCGATATCGTGAGGAACTCGATCGGTGCGCGAGTCGCGAAGCAGCCATTATTTCGACGTACAGTCACTGCGCTGTGCCAACCCTGCAGGCCGCCTTGATCAGTGGCCTCGGTCTATCTGTTTTCGCATTCAGTACTTTTACGCCCACGCAGCGCTTCGGCTGGCTAATGCTAAGCATCCTGGTAGCGGGCGTGATATCCGAACTCCTGCTCTTGCCAGCCTTACTGGCTAGCCCGTTGGGTAGAGTGTTTAGCGTAAGCCAACGCACTACACAATCGGAAAGTCGGATCGCGCGAGTGTTGGGAAGTTACCGCGTGGATCGGGCTCACCGGAACTTAGCCACTCGAAGAGACCAACGGCCTAATAACAAAGTTACTTGAGTCGACTTCGCGCGTTAAACTGAATGCTTGAAAATAGCTTTGTCGTTTTGGGGTATACTCCAATCGACTGACGCGTTACCAAAATTCTTATCAGTTATTTTGGTTTGCTCGATGTTAATTCTGCTGGCTTTTTTCAGAACGAGGAATCTATGACACGCGCACTGTTGGTCATCGACGTTCAGCGAGAATATTTTGAAGGTGCGTTACCGATCTCCTATCCGATCGGTCACTTGGAGCAAATTCTGGACGTGATGGATTTTGCTTCCGCACATAAGGTGCCCACAGCAGTGATTCGTCACCACCAAGCCGACGCGAAATCGCCGATCTTCTGCAAAGGCTCCGACATGTGGCAGCTTCACAAGGAGGTCGAAGACCGACCTCGCGACATTCTAATCGACAAACAGTGGCCAGGATCGTTCACAAATACGGGACTGCAGGAATGGCTGCAGTCTGTTGGAGCCGAAACTGTAGCGGTGGCCGGCTACATGACGCAGATGTGTTGCGATACCACCGCGCGGCAAGCGTTCCACAAAGGCTATAAAGTAGAATTCCTGCGCGATGCCACTGGAACGTTGACCGTCGAAAACGCTGCTGGCAAGGCAACCGCCGAACAGCTCCATCAGTCTATACTGGTAGCGCAACAAATGTTCATCAGTGAAGTAATTGCCAACGACGCGTGGAAGTCACGAGTTGCATGACGAAAGAGTGAAGTTCGTTCTTGGATCAAGGTCTAGCAAAGATCGTGAAGTGGCTCAAGGCGATTGCGGTTGGCTGATGAACTTGCTGAGCAATGTAAGATTGTTGCTGAAGGTCTCGCTTGACAAGTAGGCTTGGCCGATCGGCATTTTGGCTTGACCCACCAATCGTTGACCGTTGAAGTGATCGACCCAACGTCCCTCGCTGTCGAGTGCTTTAACGATCAATTCAGCTTGCTGATCCAATTGGTCCTGTTTACGCTGATCGTTGTGGGGGCGATGGTTCTTTGCGGCAATAAATTGTTGTTTCAATTGCTCGAGCTTGGAGGCTGTCTTCCAGCCATAGTGGTCCGGAAGCTTGTCGTCGCTATAAGTCAGCACATACGCCTTTCCCTTTCTTTCCATATATAGGGGGCGATTAGTCATTAGCTCGTAATACCTGGACAATTGATTATTGGGCAGCAGCGAGCGTTCGAGCCACGCGAGCGCTCTGGGGATGGGTTCGAGATACTTAGGATCCTCCAGAGTTTCTGCGATTAGCATTAGCGTGGCAATTACTTCTTGAGACTCGTCGCCGCAGACGGCTGGCGGCTCGAAGGCACGCGCCCATATGGGCTTCATTTCATAACTATATTGCTGTGACCAACCAGGCTGCGGCTCCGGCATTTGAGCTAACAACAGAAAATCACCGAGCTTTCGCAGCGCAGCCAAGTATCGCGTATCTTCATAAACCCGATGAGCTTCAATCAGAGTTTGTGCCACATATCCTGTCACATTGTCGTTTAGGGTATACATATCCCAGTAGTTTTTGACTTTGCCATCCGTCTGCCAATCAATTGCTGGATAGCTGGCCGCTAGGATTGGTTGAGGGGCCACAGCTTGAGTCCAGACTTGTGGGAAGGCTCCATTCGGAAACTGCGCTGCCATTAAGGCGTCTAATGCGTCTCGCGCAGCCTGGTGAATTTCGGGATTGCTGAAATTGAGCCGTTGATCGATTTGCACGAGAAACTGAATAGCGGATTGTGTTTGGCCATCATCGAGCGAAGAATGATTCTTTCCTCGCCCACGTCCATTTCGATATTCAGCCACGTGGGGACTTTGAGGGTTGAAGTCGATTGAGTTTGTCCAGCCACCCGACTTCAATTGGCCATACAGCAGAGCATTAGCAGCGGATGATGCGGCCTCTAGATAGAACTGATCGCCAGTGGCGTCATAGGCTTGTAAGTAGGCCATCCCGACCGTCGGTGTGCCGGGAGGTTGAACCCAGATTTGATCTTCCGTCGTTGCGCCTTCTCCCCAGCGCTGGCTAAGATCAAGTGAATAGTGATAGACATAGCCACCGTGTGATGCGACTCGACCGTAAAAATACTCGGCCGCTTTCTTCATGGCGACGATCGTGGCGTCGCGATTGAGATTCTGTGCCTGAAGATGCGTTGACACGCTCAGCGCCGCGAGCAGGACAATCGTGATGACAACTCGCAGACGCATGACTAGGTTCCTGGTGTGGTTTAGGGGTTACGGTTCAAGGGTTTGAAAGTGACATCGCGGTATTATAGTTGGATTCAGTCCTGAATTGGCAACAGTCCCGCCATGCAAAATCGAGCCGTGACACGGCCAATAGTGTGTGGCATGATGCTTGCGACTGCAACTGAAAGTGAAGACAATAGCACCATAAAATTGCTGGCCAACGAACGGCGGACATTGCCTCAATGGATATGCTGAAGCTCTTGCATGAGGTGAAGATGGGTTTGGTTTAAAGCCTCCAGCATCTCAACTGGAGACCTGTATAAACTGGCATCTGGCCTAGGCGCCGATCTTCGCTTGAAAAGATTTCGAAAATCGCTGTTGAATAGCGGAGAGTTTTGAACATCTCGCCCAAGGATTTCCCCCATCGTCAGGCCATACTCAGCGACGGTCAGAGGTCCGACTTGCCAGGTGATGTGATTCGCTCCAGCGAACGGCTGGTGCAGCCAGTCTGAATCGTGAGGATCCGCCAGAACAGCTTGCGTATCTCTACGGGCGCTCTCAATTTGCCGAAGAGCGAATTGGATGAGAGTCTACATATTAGATTCTTGCAGTTAAAAGTAGCGTGTCAGGTTCAGCCTTTTCTGCACATGTTGGCTCGCCGCCATTGCCTCGATCGTTCTCGTTAGGGGGCTCACGATTTGCCGAGCAACATTCCGACATTAGTTTTCGATAAACGACCAAGTGACCAGCCAAAGCGACAGGCGCTAGGAATGTTGGCACCCAGATATATGGAAATGTCGACAACAATATGGTGCTCGGTTCGTTCGTGAACTGTCGCACTGGAGTTGGCATTGAAAGTGAAGCAACGGCTCCAATCGTCGTCACTAAGACCAGCCCGGCCGAGTTCCACGCAAACAGTACGAGTTTCGGCGGACGCGAGACTAACGCCCACAGACAAAGAGCGATCGCAGTAATCCCGGTGAAGATGTCAAAGTTGAGCCCATGATATGTCACCTGTATCGGCAACCGCCCCTGAAGATAAAGACTGTGAAATGCGACCTCAATCACGATTCGGAAGGCATGAAATCCTACAATCGCATACCAGGACGCAGCTATAGCAATGCGACGTCCGATGCTCGTTGAAGCCAACGTTGTGGCCCCGACAAAGGCAGGCAACATAACTGTCATCATCAGTCGTGGATCACGTTGAATAAGTCCAGAACTCGCATAGATCGCTGTCAAACCGAGCCACACGAGCAGGCTGATTGGGAAGAGCCAAGACCTGGAACGTGTTCCTTTAACTGAGCCCATCTGCGGAGCAGCCCGGCGTTCAGCGACAACGATTGCTACGAGTACAACTAGGGCTAGGCACACAATAGACATTTCATTTAGTTCAATTTTCATGGTTGGCTCTCCGCTAAGGCAGCTCGGCAGATTGTGGGTCGCTGATCAAGCAAATAGAGGCTGAATTTCTCCGCATGCTCACGCCATCGCCGATCCTCATGAGCTAGCTTCGCGTCTTCGACGACAGGGATGTTCATAATTTGTTCCCAACGCCGCACATTCGGCGCTGGTGTCAGCATCGTCTTAGTGAGTAGTGCCATCGTTCCAAGTAGTGTTCCGCGGCTAAGCCCAGGCGAAATCAGACTTGGGTTGGATATGTATCGTTCGACTGTCGTCTTGAAACTCTCTGGTTCTTGCCCGGTTACCAGCAGAACGTGTTCGGTTGGCGCTCCAATTGCGAAGGCTCCTGCACGAAGCTCTTCGAAGTAGTGGCGCACATTAGCGATCTCGAATAGCGGGAAACCCATTGCAGTTGCTGCTTTGGAGAACATCCATAATGAAGAATCTTGGTAACGGACTTTTCTGCCTAGGACCTCGCCGACAACATTGGCGATGTCCGTCGGCGACAGCAGATTCGGGCCAGTAGGACGATAGCACTTTCCGATGTGTTGCTCTGGCTTCATCAGCACTGCGGCGGCAACGCGACCGATATCTTCATTTGAAGGCGGCGCGTTCATTCCGTTCTCAAGTGGAGCCAGCAGAACGCCCAAGTTCGCAATCAGCGGCAGACTTAGCAAGTAAGTGAAGGCGAACAATCCGGGGTTGATGTGAATCACTCCAACATTAGGCATCCAACGAAACAGGTTGTTTGCGAGCCAATGTTCCCGGGTCAGTAAAGACGGATGCGTGGGGTGAGGGTTCCAACCACTCATTAACGCAACCGCTTCCAAACGATTTTCTTCCGCTGCAAGTGCGAACAACATCGCGTTGTGCAGTAAGTTTGGTGCAAATGGAGGACAGTGATAGGCACGCTGCACACCGTTCATCGCGCGGTTAATATCACGGAAATCAAATTGGTCGCCGATGAATAATTCGGCACCGGCGTTCCGCAATTGAGCTGCTCGATCGTCGTCACGACGGACGAATGCGCGCACTGGATAGCCATGCTTGAGCAACTCCATCGTCGCGATTGAGCCGGTTCGCCCGGCAGCAGAAGTCACCAGGATTCGTGGATGAGTCATCTTTTCGATCTGCTCCTAAACTGATTAGAGAAATTCGAGTGGTTCACGCCGGAAAGCATTTGCCGAACCGAATCAACCACAAGGGGTTACCCAGAATGAAAATCTTGAAGGTCACGAGAGCCCAGGCGAGGTGCTTCTCTTTGGCGAGGAACCTCAACCAAGTCGACGAGTCGGCAACAATTCTTAACGTCGGCTTGCCTTCGAGTCCTTCCTGGACATGGACACGTTGATCTCGGATGACAACGGTCACAAGACGCTGTTCTTTACCCTTGAACGTGAAGTGATAGGTTGCATCTAGTCCCTTGGCTTGCCCAGGCTGGAACACAAGCGGCAAACCAAAAATAAACTGATCGATGGTGCGTGGCCGCAGCGAACCTCGAACATGTTTCACAGACTTGTTGGGAAACCGCTTGGAGACATGTGTTTCCGCATCTGACTTAGGAACCACATAGATGGTTTCATGTTTGTCCTGCAAGGGACGTAAGTGATCGTTCAGGAAGATCGGAAGAGCACACG
>JBGSTP010000261.1:0-25287 GCA_041736515.1 Pirellulaceae bacterium | reverse complement strand
CGTCGAGCGTCGTCTCGATTTACTACGCGCTGAAGGAGTCACTTTTGTGACGAATGCGGACGTAGGCAAGAAAATCGATCCACAAAAATTGATGAGCGATCACGATGCGGTGCTTCTGGCTACTGGTGCAACCAAGCCGCGCGACCTGCCCATTCCAGGACGGCAGTTGCAAGGCATTCATTTTGCCATGGACTTTCTGAGAGCCAACACGAAGAGCCTGCTCGACAGCCAGCTCAGCGATGGCAAATTCATTTCGGCCAAGGGAAAGAAAGTCGTAGTTATTGGCGGTGGCGACACTGGTACGGACTGTATTGCAACCAGCCTACGTCATGGCTGCACCCAACTCGTGAACTTTGAATTGATGGATCGCCCACCCGATTCGCGGTCGGAAGACAACCCTTGGCCGCAATGGCCTAGAATTTTTCGCGTCGATTATGGACACGAAGAAGCCTCCGAGAAATTTGGTAAGGACCCGCGCGACTACTGCCTGTTGAGCAAGGAATTTCTCGATGATGGCAAGGGCAACGTTAAAGGCATCTTAGCGGTTAGAGTGAAGTGGTCAAAGGCCGCTGATGGCCGCATGTCGATGGAGGAAGTCGCCGGCTCCGAACACACAGTCGATGCCGATCTGGTGTTGCTGGCCATGGGATTCTTAGGACCTGAACAGTACCTGGTCGAAGCGTTGGGTTTCCAGACAGACGCACGCAGCAACTACTCGGCGCAGCACGGCATGTTTACCACGAGCATTGATGGATTGTTTGCGGCCGGAGACTGTCGCCGCGGTCAATCCTTGGTTGTCTGGGCAATCAACGAAGGACGCGGAGCCGCTCGAGCGATCGATATCTATCTGCAGGGTTCTAGTGTGCTGCCTGCGCCCGGAATTTCGCTGGGAACGGCAACAGCAGTCAGCATTTGAGGGTTGAACTTGCTACAAAGTTTTTTGACAAGCGGGGGCGCAAGCACAGCTTCCCCCAAGAATGGGCAGGGCGTTAGGCACCGAGCATGGCGGAACGCCCCAAGCACTCCAACAAAAACTCGATGACTTCGATATGACGGAATGCCTCGTCGATATCCTTGCCCCAGGTATAAATACCGTGCCTGCGGATAATGTACCCATGCGCCAAAGTTTGTCTGCTGCTCTTCATAGCTGCGCGGACCCGCTGCGCTAACTCGGGAATATCTTGTGTGTTCTCGAAAATGGGTAGCCACTCGGCGTGAGCGTGGGTGGTCACGCCACTAAGGCCTTTAAGCATTTCGTACCCCTCGAGCAGAATGCCGCCCTGGGGCGCAAAGCGATCCGACAGCACTGTCGACCAGATACTATGGGTGTGCAGAACTGCACCCACATCCTCATTTTCTGCGGCAACACAGTGAAGTAGGGTCTCTGCAGAGGATTTCGGCTGATCCGCATGTAGGGAGCTGCCGCTGCCATCGACCAAAACAAAATCGCTGCGAGTCAATCGTCCTTTGTGCTTACCGCTGGCGGTAAGCAATAACTGCAGCGGCTGTCGATTGATGACTGCGCTGTAATTGCTACTGGTGCCAACGCTCCATCCTCGTTCCCAGAAGATCCTCCCCGCTTCGCGCAGGTGGTCGATCTGATCGGCATAGGGTTCGAGCTGAGGGGAAAAGCCTGATTCTTGCATATTTCTCCAACCTTCAACTAGCTGTGCATGCGTGGCAATGGATTGCCTTTGGCGACTATCTCTGCCTCTTGTGAGGACAACTCTTTTAAGCGGGCGCGAACGGTTTCCTCTTCGGCAAAAAGTTTGGCCAGTCGCACATAGGTGGTGTGGTGCCGAGCCTCCGACTCGAATAGCGAACGATAAAACTCCGCCAACTCCAAATCGTCGACATGGTCTGCCAATAGACTGAATCGCTCGCAGCTACGCGCTTCGATTAGCCCTGCTACCAGCAGTCGGTCAATTGCTCTTTCCGGTTCATTGGGCCTCACCAAAGCGTTCAATTCGCGGCCATAGTGCCCAGGTTGTTGGCGGTGGAAGGCAATCTTTCGACGCTGCAAAAGCTCGATAACCAAATGAAAATGTTCGAGTTCTTCAGCAACGATCTGAGTCATTTCGCGACAAAGTTCCTGACACTCGATATACGAACCCATTAGGCTCATAGCCGTCGCAGCTGCTTTGTGTTCGCAATGAGCGTGATCGACCAGAATTTCGTCCAGCGATTGGTCAACCTGGGTGAGCCAGCGGGAGCTGGATGTACTTTGCAAATTGAGCATCGGAGCAATTCGGGTCGACACGGAATGAGGCAGAACTGAAACTGACCGGAGGCTCTATTAAACCGCGAAACACGGTTAAGCGTAAGCCGTAGAATGCGATTGCCCCCCTTCGAAGCCAGGTCCACCGGGCGTAAAATGTGTAGCCTGGTTTGCATTCGAGAGCCTGCCGCAGCTCGCTCAGGAAACGTCCTTCGGAAACGTGCATGGTTTTATTGTCAGCAAGTCGCGTCAGCAAGACTTTTGGAGACAAGGAAGTTCTGCGCGAGGTAAACATCGAGCTGCGCAGTGGCGATCACGTAGCACTGGTAGGTCCCAATGGCGCGGGCAAAACAACCCTGCTCAAAATTCTAACGGGCGAACTCGATTCCGACCGCGGGACTGTAGAGTTGCCAACTGCAGGATCGATTGGTTATTTAGAGCAACATCCCGAGTTTGCTGCCAGCGCGACGGTCTGGAGCCTGGCAACGGCGGCCGTTGGAGACATTGCCACTTTAGTTTCCGAAGCCGAAGTTGTGGCAGAGCAGTTAGCCCGAATTTCCGAGGAACCCCAGCATGCACAGTTGCTCGAACACTATGATCGATTACAGGCCAAACTGCATCAAGAAGATGCCTACAATTGGGAACACCGCGCTGAGCGCATCCTACAAGGTCTCGGCTTTGCATCGAGTTGGTTTGACCGCCCAGCACGGCAACTAAGCGGTGGTCAACAAAACCGATTGATGCTGGCGTGCTTGCTTCTCCAGCAACCCGATTTAATGATTCTCGATGAGCCCAACAACCATTTGGACATAGAGTCGACCGAGTGGCTCGAGTCAACTTTGTCGGCTTGGCCTGGTGCGTTTCTGCTGGTCAGCCACGACCGCTTCTTCTTGGATCAAACGGTAAATACCGTGTTGGAATTAGTCGATGGTCAGCTCGATCGCTTCCGTGGCAACTACTCTGCCTATGTGCATCAGAAGGCGGAGCGATTGGAAGTTCAGCGCAGAACTTTCGAGAGAAATCAGGAGGAGATCGAGAAGCTGGAAGATTTTGTACGCAAGCATCATTACGGCCAAAAAAGCACACAAGCCGAAGATCGCCGGAAGAAGCTGGAGAGAATTGAACGTGTTGAACGACCTCGTGAAATTTCGACACCGCAATTCCATTTCCCTAAGGCAGCTAGAGCGGGCGATATCGTGCTGCGCGGGACCAGTCTGGCCAAGGCCTACGACAGACCGCTTTTTCAAAAGTTGAATTTTCAAATCGAACGCGGCGAACGTTGGGCTATACTAGGTTCCAACGGATCAGGCAAATCGACTCTGTTAAAGTGCGTCCTAGGGCAGCTTGACTTGGATGAGGGCGAAGTCAAACTTGGTACCAATTTAAGAATTGGCTACTTTGATCAATTGCTCTCCCAGCTACCGCAAGACTGCACGGCCGCAGAAGCCATTCGAGTACCTCACCGTGACTTGGATGACAACGCGCGTAGAAGCATCCTGGGAGCGTTTGGACTGTCAGGCGACGTGGCGATCAAACCGCTGCACTTGCTAAGCGGCGGCGAGAAAAATCGGACGATGCTGGCCTGGCTATCAGCCATGGAGGCCAATTTCCTGATCCTGGACGAACCCACGAATCATTTGGATTTATGGTCTCGGCATGCTCTAGAGGATGCTATCAAACGCTTCGACGGCACCGTACTATTGGTCACTCACGATCGCTATTTGGTTAATGCAGTCGCGGATCATGTATTGGTGATTAGCGGCGGCAAATGCAGCCAAGTCGCTGGAAACTACGATTCCTATAAGCATTGGGTGAAAGCGGGGATTGCCGTCGCTGACAAGGGACGCGTGGGACAGACGGCCAGCGTCGGCAAGTCGGAAAAGTCCCCACCAGTTGCCTACAGCCCAAACAGTTCGGTAGATTTTCCAAGCAAGCCCGAAAAACGAAAAAGAAAATACCCCTATCGAAAAGTTACTGACTTGGAAAGCGACATAGCTAAGTCGGAAGCGTTAATCGAGTCGTTGCATGTTGATATGCTCGACCCCAACAATCTGCGCGACGGTCGGCGAATGAAAGAATTGCAACAGCGTCTCGCTGATACCGAACAGCAGCTTTTGAAATTCTATGAACACTATGAAGAAGCTTGTGAATTGAACTAATGGCATTCTGGCATAAGAAAAAAGACGCGAGCGCTGCAGGCGACGACAACGAGAATTCAAGCAAACCAGGCGGTATTCTAGGAAGCTTTAAAGCCGCCCTGGCCAAGACGAGCCGCGTACTCAACACCGACATTCGCGACCTCTGGAAGAGCGAAGGCGAATTGGTGGATGAGGATTTTCTCAAGAAGCTCTTTGCGGTGTTAGTTAAGAGCGACATGGGCGGCGAAATGGCTCGCCAAATACGGGACCGTATTGGCACCGATTACCGAGCCAGAAAAGTGAAATTTCATGAAGTCCTGGATATCATCTCACAGGAAATTCGCCAAACACTGGAGCAGGGCGGAACGGCTATCAACATGGCCCCGACAGGCCCAACAGTTATTTTGGTTGTCGGCGTCAATGGATCCGGCAAGACAACTTCGATCGCCAAGCTAGCCTACAAATTCACGCAGGAAGGCAAACGAGTCTTGTTAGGTGCCGGCGATACATTTCGCGCCGCCGCAGTCGAACAATTGACCATTTGGTCGCAACGCATTGGCTGTGACATTGTGACGGGTAAGCCAGGTGTGGATCCAGGTTCGGTTGCCTTCCAAGCAACCCAGCGGGCACGCGACGAAAACTATGACGTTTGCATTCTAGATACGGCCGGTCGACTTCAAACCCAAAGCAACCTAATGCTGGAGCTGGATAAAATCCGCCGCGTGATCGCGAAGCATATCCCCGAAGCACCTCACGAGGTGTTACTGGTACTCGATGCCACCGCAGGCCAGAACGCAATCAGTCAAGCGCGCGGCTTCTCAGAAGCTGCCGGCTGTACGGGCATCGTTCTGGCGAAAATTGACGGCTCTGCTAAAGGCGGAGTTATTGTCCCCATCCGCCAACAGTTCAATCTTCCAGTAAAGCTGGTTGGGCTCGGCGAGCAAATTGGCGATTTGGCAGAGTTCGACGCCGAAATGTTTGCTCGCGGTTTGCTCGATAGCGACAGCTAAGTCCTGGCAAAGAGTGACCTATTGCTGGCTCGGTAGTGCGGCACGGCTTGCCCGTGTGGCTGTTCTTTTTACCAACCTGCACTTCGCCCCAAGTTCATTCGCTCGCGAAGCAACTCACTCAACTTCGGTGGCGAACTGGAAAACCTCGAATGCGGGTCTTTGGTTCGAAACATGCAGGAGGCTCACAAAGAAAATCCATGGGTCACGATTTCGAAATCCACCAATGACAACAGCCTTTTTCAGCTAACTCAGTTTTCTTCTCCGACCTAACTGATCTAGCAAGCCGAGCGTGAACAACATAATCAGAGGAAAAACGCCTCGCGTCCGCGAGTAAACTGTTCGATCCTCGATCAGGCTAACATCAGTCACGAGCGTACCATCCTGCTGTGGTGGTAGGCGGGCCACGACTTGGCCAGTGGGTGCAATCACACACGTCTCACCGGTTGCTGCACACCTGAGTAGATAACGCCGGTGTTCTACCGCGCGAAACTGAGCCAGCTTTCGATGCTGCCTGAGGGTTGTGGCGGAATCAAAACTGGAACCATCGATCAAGCACGCCAGCAAGTTCGCCTCATTATCAATGAAAGACTCGGCCGCAGCGGGCATCATATCCTCGTAGCAAAGCATTGCCCCAACTCGAATAGAGGCATTGGGCTTGAGCACGTTGCCAACCTTGCCTTGGGCTATAGAATCCGCCATCTCAAACAGTTCTTTCCATTGCGGAAATAAACTTGCCCCAGGTATGAACTCACCGAAAGGCATCAAATAACGCTTGTGATAGCGGTCGGTCAATTGTTGATGTTCGTTGACCAACATGGCCGAGACGTAGGTTGCGACTGGATTTTCGCGGTCCCCCACGTAAGTCTTCCCACCGGCGATCAGTGGGCAAAAAGAATTCGGCCACAGGAGTTTTCCGCGTTCAGGATCTTGCGACTTTTGAAAGATAGATTCTATGGTAGACAAGTCGTATAGATCGGTGGCATAGGTACCGGCTGACGACTCTGGCCAAAAAACCAAGTCCACTTTTCCTAGCATGGCGTCCGTTCTTTGCTGGGCTGTGTCGCGACTTTCAACAAAGCTCGGATCAACTTGAAGCAAGCCTACTCGGATGATTTCGTTTGCGTCTGACGACAGCCTAGCCTGCCAATGCGCCAATGCGAAAACACTATAGGCCAGATTGAGGGTACACACGCTCATAACAGGCATAATACGATAGAACGACGCGTCCTTCCTGACTGAGAATCCGCCCGTGTCAGCCTGTCTTGGCACCTTGAACCAACCGAACAGCGTTACAAAGAGAATTTGATTCAGTCCTGCATGTGCAAACGCCGTCAGTGTGGACCAGCTCGGCCCAAAAATATCTGCCGCTTGATATGTCCACAGATATTGAGACTGCAGGTACCCAAGTCGCCATGGGAACACGCTGCTCAACGTTGACTCCATCAGCACGGCAATAGCAGCCGCTGCCAGCCAGGCCCAGCGCATATCTGGAATGATGCGCACGCCGAGCCAAATTGGAACTGCAATTCTAAGCGCATCCCACAGAAGTATTGGCAATGTTACGCCAAAGCCAGCATAGATGCTGCGATCCAAGCTGTAGGCCATGGCTTGGGGCGCCCAATGGAAAGTCACCACCAACGCACATGTTGCCAAAAGCCAATTGACCAGCAGCCATCGCTTTCCGGAGAATCTGCGATGAGTATCAACCACGGCCCCATTCAGCTGCAGCGCAATTGCCAGGCTGAGCCATCCGCACCAAACATAGGCTTCGGCTAACCACGGAATGGCGAATAAACCAGCGGCGAGAATCGCTCCTATAATCGTGAGAAATAGACGAATTGCTTACGACCTCAAATGTGAAACTATCGAATGGCCTATCTCAAACTTGCTGGAGAGAAAAGTAAACCGCTAGCCAGACTGACTAGCGGTTCTTGGTTAACTAGTTCCAAGCTGGAGAATATCCCTAATTCAGCGTAGCGGAACTGAAGAATTCGGATGCTCGTACAACTTTTACATCACCTTTCTTCAGTGAATAACCAGCACCGTCATAGTTGCCAGTCGACAGATTTACGAGATAGACCACATTATTGCCTACCTTTGCCTTAAACTCCTTGTAGCCATCTGCATTGATGACGTATCCACCCGCTTTGTTCTTAAAATCTTCGATGGACTCTGCTTCCAAAGCCGCCAAGGCTGCGTCGAGGTGCGCATCGCTCGGATTGAAAAGTACTCCTAAGAGGTACTGTTGATCGTTCTCGACGCGGATTTGAGGATCGCGCTTTGAGCCGCTAGAGGGTTTACCTGCAAAAGCTGTCGAGCTGATGGTCATCAGGCAAGCTACTACCGCAACAAACGTTCTTCGATTCTTGGTCATCATTCGTAATTCCTTCTTCTCAAATTTCTTCTCGTGTGGTGAAACTCCGTAAAAAGATCGCTCAATAACTGTTATGGACCTCCTTAATAAATGGTGACGCGAAGAGTCATTGGTCGAGCAGAACCACTGACTCGCCGCCGTTTCGTGAACAAACCGCTCCAAGCACTGCCGAATCTATGTTTTCAGACAGGAACGTGACATGCCCATCAGCGAACAATCCGTTAGCCCCCGTTGGATGTCGGGAGCGAAATTCTCCAATCTCTCCATGATTGATGGACGGTGAATTTTGAGACAGGCAGTTACGCCCACAGGCCCAACGTCCGGCCGACTCGGGGTCTCGGTCTACTGACTCCGCCACGGCCAGTGTCGTGGAAAGCCCATCCGTGCAGGATGCAAAAAGCACTCCGCGCGGCTGCGCTCGACTCGTGACAATTAGAGTGCCGCACCCAAAAGCATCGTTGGGGCCGTTTCCCAGGGGTAAGGGGAGCAGAGAAGTACCCATCACACCTCCATAGTCGAGTTGGCCAGGGTCGTTTTGAACGGCGCTGGGACAGCGATAGATGGGCAACATGGTCTGCGTCGAATGCAAATTGGTTTCAGCGTTCCACTTCTGCCGAAAATCGATTTGCGACCATAGCGCGGATTGCTCCTGAAACGGCAGAATATGGGTCGCCCATGAGTGCTCCGTGCCATTGAGGAGTTCGCTACCGGCAGGCAAGCGATTTTGCGCTCCATGAAAATTATGGAGTGCTAAACCAGTGTTCTTGATATTGTTTAGGCAAGAAGCACGCCGGCTAGCTTCGCGCGCCATCTGAACGGCGGGCAACAAAAGCCCAGTCAACACACCAATGATTGCAATAACCACCAGTAGCTCGACCAGCGTGAATCCGATCCTGAATTTTGAAGACAACACACACCCCCCCGAAGAATAGTCCTTGCCCTCGAAGTGAGTGCTATTGTGGCGTTACTAGACTCAACCGCAATACCCCAGGCGGATTTTTTTTCGCAAACAGCGCAATCCAACATGACACCAATTGCGTGCAGACTCCTGCAAGATCTACCTAACCCGCAAAGTCTGCTTGGTCACTAGTTTCCAAGCAATCCGAGCAAAGAGACAAAAGAAAAAGCCGTCAATTGTTGGAGTTTGAGAAACCGATACGACTTAGCGGAAACGCGTATTAGGATGGGTTTCGTTTCGCGGCGTTCAAGATTATCGAAGTGACTCAGTGTTTCGGTGTGGCGGTCTTGACTCCGAGTCCCATCGTGCGACCCAACCAGGATTCGGTAGTGGTCGGTTCAGGATTCCGAAGTTTTTCAAGGATGAAAAGATGAAGATTACTAAGTGGGCTTTGTCTGCCGCAATAGCTGCAGCATGCCTGAGTGGGTCGGCCAATGCACAATCTCCGACCCAAAATGCGTCTGACGGTTATGGTTATTATGCAGCTGAAGCTGCGCCGGTGATATCTGGTGCTCAGGCTCGTGCTCAATATGCATCGGTGATTCCCGCTGCATGCGCATGTGGTGATGCACCGGTAAGCAGCTGCGATGCAAGCTGCGACTCCGGTTGCGGTGCCACTGCTTCCTGCGATGCGATGGGCTGCGATGCGGGTGGCTGCGACGGATGCGGCGGAGACGCCTGGAAACTCTTCCAGAATCCAATCCTCGGATTTGACATCGGAGGATGGACACAAGTCGGTTACCACACCCGCAACAATCGGCTGTTCAACCAACACGCTGACAAAGTCAATCTGCATCAAGCCTGGCTTTATGCAGAAAAAGTTGCCGACGGCAGCGAAGGCTTGGGTTTGGGCGGTCGCATCGACTATATCTACGGTGTAGACGCTCAAGACACTCAAGCGTTTGGTATTGCCAACAATCACTGGGATAACAGCTGGGACAATGGCATCTACGGTCATGCCATTCCTCAGTTGTACATGGAAGCAGCCTACGGTGACTTGTCAGTCAAAGTCGGTCACTTCTTTACGCTGATCGGTTACGAAGTCATAGGCGCTACCGGCAACTTCTTCTACTCGCACAGCTACACCATGTACAACAGCGAGCCATTTACACACACGGGAGCTTTAGCAACCTACGCTGCTAGCGACACCCTGAAAGTCTATGGCGGATACGTTATGGGTTGGGACAGTGGCTTCGAGGATAATGGCGACGCATTCCTCGGCGGATACTCGCTCGACGTTTCCGATACAGTTAACTTCAACAGCCAGTACGTCATCGGACGCTTTGGCCGGGATGAAGTTGGCTTTATGAGCAGTTCCATCCTCACGAGCACGCTGAGCGACTCCCTGACGCACGTTCTGTGGGTCGACTACTTGGATACCGACGGAACAGGTCGATCCGTTGAGCGTCAAACGTTTGACGTCAACAACTTCTTCTTGCTTGCACTCGGCGACAACCTCACGTGGGGTAACCGACTTGAGTGGTACAACATCGACAAAGGTGTCTACGGCGTCACCGCCGGTCGCAGCGATGTTTACGCCTACACCACTGGCTTGAACTACGGCCTGGGCAGCAACCTGCTGTTCCGTCCTGAAGTCCGCTGGGATTGGGACAAGGACGGAGTCGTCGGCAATGAACTCGGTGCAAGCCAAACAACCTTTGGCACTGACATGATTTTCACTTTCTAAAAGTCGTATGACTTAAGAACAAAAAACGAAAGCGGCCGGTGAATACGATTTCACCGGCCGTTTTTCATTGTGTCTTGAAATTTATCCCCACCGCAATCCACACTTCGCCGGAGACTGCTCATCTATTGGGCAGCGCCGCTTCGAATCACGGCACAAAGCTGACTGGCTTAGTACTTTTAAATAAAACCTGGCAGACCAGGACAATTCTTAAAGTACTACCAGGAAACAACTTAGCAGCCAAACGAATGCTGCCACATTCTTTAGCCTGCACACTTTGGCACATATTCTGCTTTGAAGGCATGCTATCAAACTGAGCGTTCCCCGTTCTGGTTTAGATCAGGTCGAGCCCAGGCACGAGCGGGTGATTCAGTTGATCCAATGAGATCGCGTCAATGTGATGCGATGTTTTGATCGGTTCTGATAGCGAAAGGCGGATTCAAGAAAATGCGTTTGTTACTACCGCGCCATTGGCGCTCAATCGTTCTCCTTGTGGGGTTGTTGGGGTTGTGTCTCTCGCTTGGGGCGAATGCGGTTGCTCAGGAAGCTCCGGCTTCCGAGGCTGTCGCAGTCGCCCCCGGCGGAGATGCAGAAGCAACCGCCGAAGCGGAGCCTGAAGAGGCAGCCGATCTCGGAGTAGGCTATGCGCTCGATAACTCGATGCTGTTCATTGCTGCAGTGCTTGTGTTCTTCATGCAAGCCGGCTTCGCCATGGTGGAAGCGGGCTTCAACGCTCAAAAGAACGCAGTGAACATTTTGTTCAAGAATTCGATGGATACCTGTATCGGAGTCCTGCTGTACTTCGCCATCGGTTTCGGCTTGATGTATCCCGCCAACTATGGTGCACCAACCTACATAGCTGAAAATTACTTAGGTTTCGGCGGCGTCGGCTTAGATGGCTATGCCGCTTCGCCTGAACGAAGATTCGCGCCCGCTGTCGACTGGTTGTTCCAAGCAGTTTTCGCAGCCACCGCTGCCACCATTGTTTCAGGTGCCGTGGCTGGCCGCATGAAAGTCATAGGATATTTGATCTACTCAGCTGTGCTCACAGCGTTTGTCTATCCGGTTAGTGGTTACTGGAAGTGGGGCTATGGCTTTCTCGATGACATGGGATTCAAGGATTTCGCGGGCTCTGCGGTAGTGCATGGCGTCGGAGGTTTTGCGGCTCTTGCCGGGGCCATCATTCTTGGTCCACGAATCGGCCGATTCGTTAACGGCAAGAGTATGCCCATGCCCGGTCATAGTTTACCGATCGCCGCTCTGGGCGTTTTCATCCTGTGGTTTGGTTGGTTCGGTTTTAATCCAGGCAGTAATTTGGCCTTCAAGGAGACCACTGCTATCGATGCGACAATGATGGTCGCAGTGACAACCACGCTGGCAGCCGCTGCCGGTGGATTGGTTGCGACCCTGGTGAGCTGGGGAGTGTTCGGCAAACCAGATCTCTCGATGGGACTGAACGGCATTTTGGGTGGTCTCGTGGGAATTACGGCTTGCTGCGACTGCATGAGCACATGGATGTCCCTGGTTGTCGGTTCCGTTGCAGGCGTGCTCATCATTCTCGGCGTGCTGTTGCTTGATAAGCTTCAAATTGACGATCCAGTGGGTGCCTTCCCCGTACACGGCGTGTGCGGTGTTTGGGGCTGCATGGCGATCGGTATTCTTCCTAACACCCATCTCGCCAGCGGGGCGACCAGCTTTATGACGCAGCTGATTGGTACAGCAACGATTTGCGGTTGGTCCTTCGCAACGATGTCGATTCTGTTCCTCGCGTTGAAAGCCATCGGACTGTTGCGAGTCAGTGCGGAAGAAGAGCAAACTGGTCTGGATATCTCCGAGCACGGAATGCACGCTTATCCTAGCGAGGGCTTGGCTCGAGCCAGCTAGTCTGGTTGCGATGCGAAGTGGTTGCTCTACCCAAGTTGCCTGGGACAGCTGACTTAGTTGGCCGTTCCAGGTAACTTTTAGTCTAGTTTTGTCTGTACGGATGGATTCGTGCAGTTGGATGGATGTATGGAAATACTGAGGCTTCGGCTCATGCCTGGGCCTGAAGGTGCCCCAATGGCTCGCGGCGAATGTCCGCCTCATTCGTCCGAGCCGGGGTATTTTTGTAACTACCTCGCTGACAACGGCTCTCATTCCAAGTACATTTGGCTTTGCACTTGCCGTCGGACCGAAGTGCAGGCCAGCACAGTCAGAGATTCGAAGTAACAGGCGGACTTAAATAGTGAAGTTAATCGTCGCAATTATTCAGCCCGGGCGATTGGAAGCAGTAAAGCAGGCGCTGACCGAAGTCGAGGTTTTTCGGCTCACCGTCATCGACTGCCAGGGGTTTGGACGACAGAGAGGGCAACTCGCTACTCAGCGGGTACCGGATGCTTCGATTACTCTGCTTCGCAAAGTACAACTGCAAATTGCAGTCAACGACAATTTTGTCGAACCGACGATCAATGCGATTGTTGCCGCAGCTAAAACTGGAGAGAAGGGACAGATAGGCGATGGCAAGGTATTTGTCCTGCCCATGGATGACTGCGTTCGTATCCGAACTGGCGAACGCGGACAAGATGCCATTTAGTACCTAATGACGCTTCATTTTTTCGGCGGCACTTTGGGCAATTGAAACTCGCTTAACCAAAAGGCGATCTCCGTTTCCGTTAGTCGTTCTATGCCGCTGGGTTCATTTGTCTCGCATTGTTCTGCCGTTGCCGATGCAGGCTCTTGTTGGGGCTCAATTGGCTCCCTTTCGAGGCTCCGCAAAAAGTCATCTGCCGAAATCGAGCATGCTCTCCGCGCACGAGCACAACGACGAACTCGTTGGTCGCTCGAGATGACTCGCAGCTGTTTTGGCGTAGGATGCTGACGGATTATTTCTTCGATTAAGTCGTCCGCCTCGTCATGATCGACTGCGTAAACAATCTCCAAACCGGACGCCAGCACCTCTGTCTTCGGTGCATCCCCAAACTGCGGTGCGTCGAAAACGATCTTTGTTAAAGCAAGCTCCTCAGCGGTCAGCCGGCGAGTAAGCAACTGGTTCAGCCGGTATCGGGCAGCGATCAGCCAGGATCGTCCGCGTCCTTTACCCACCAGCTGGCTTTGGAAGAGTAGGTTGTATCCATCGATCAATAATTTGGGAATCATAGAATTAATGATACCTGACAATCGAACTGGACTTAACCATCGATCATAGCGGAAAGACCAGCATTGATTTTGTGACAGGTCTCGCCCCTGTCGCTCCTGAAGGTCCGTGTGGATTATTATATGTATTGTTTACCACACGTCCTCAAGATGCACCTCAGTTCAGAGTATTCGGTCGGCAACTCAATGTTGGAATTAGTTAGGATGAAGATTTTTCTCTGGCTCCAGCTCCTGGCCAAGTTGCAATGGTCCGGAGCAATGCCCTTGTCGGTCTTAATCTTAGCAACTTTACTCGCCTTGGTTTCCGCGAACGCACAAGAGCACATTCGCTCACTTGAAACCGTGAAGTCCATCTTTTCGGATTATTGTAACGAATGCCATTCTGGCCCCGCTGCCGACGGTGGGCTGGATATGAGCAAGCTAGGACTCGACTTAGAGAAGCCCGAGATCTTTCCACTCTGGGAACGTATCCACGATCGTATCGAAGCTGGAGAGATGCCCCCCAAAGACTCGTCGCAAATGCCGTTCCATGACCGCAGCAAATTGATGCAACTCGTTGCGTCCGAATTGTTCCGGGTGCACTCCGCCAATAAAGCCACCACGCTACGCCGCCTGAATCGGCGCGAATATCAGAATACGATGAACGATATCTTCGGTACGGACGTCGATATCGCCGACCGCCTGCCAGCCGATGGTCGATCCCATGAATTCGATAACATAGGTGTGGCTCTAGGGATCTCTCCTGTTCATTTGCAGCAATACCTTCACAGTGCCGATGCCGTTATCGACGCGGCTGTAGCCAAATCGTCGCAACGCCCCCCCGAAAAAACAATATCTGCGTCTTACGCGAATTCGCGAGAGGGCGAACAATTCATTGGCAAGCTTTGGAAAAAATTGCCTGATGAGTCGGTCGTATTTTTTCAAAATCTAGGATACCCAACCGGCATGCTCCGCGGCACCGAAGTGCCGCTGGCCGGACGCTATCGGATTCGCGTGACCGGATACGCTTATCGTAGCGATTCTGCAATAACCTTTCGGGTTGGAGGTACAAGCTTCCTTAGAGGCTCCGAGAAGCCGACTTACGGATATTTCGAACTGCATCCTGGGGCGCCGCAAACAGTCGAACTGGAGGCGATCATTCCCCTGCGAACCATGGTCGAAATAGCTCCTTGGGGGCTCGACACGCGAGGCTACAACCTGCGCGATCAAGGCGTCGACAACTATGAAGGTCCAGGCTTAGCGATTCAACAGGTCGAGTTGATCGGTCCTCTTTACGACGAGTTTCCCAGCCGCGGTCATAGACTATTGTTCGCGGGCTTCGAACGAACTGAAGTACCCCCAAAAAACTCACGCAGCGCGACGGTGTTTGCGCTAGCGTCACCCACCGTTGAAGAAGATACCACAGCAGCATTGTTGCGTGTGGCCGAGAAAGCCTTTCGGCGACGCGTCGATCCGGTTGAAATAGAACCATTCCTAGAGTTATTCGAACTGCAACGGAGCGGTGGCGAGAATTTAGAACAGGCACTTCGGACCGCGGTAGCTGCCATCTTTTGTTCGCCAAAGTTCATTTACTTGGATGAGCCAGACGGTTGGCTAGACGACAACGCTCTGGCCGCGCGTCTGTCGTATTTCTTGACTCGTACGACACCCGATGAAGAACTTCTACTTACCGCCCGTAAAGGCGAGTTGACGGATAGTCCTAACGCGCTACTATCACAAACACAGCGCCTACTGAGCGACAACCGCCACTTTCGGTTTATTGAAGATTTTTGCGATGTTTGGCTGAATTTACGCGACATCGATTTTACAAGTCCGGATCAGACTTTGTTTCCGGAATACGATGCGTTTCTACAAGAATCGATGCTTCAAGAAACTCGCGGATTCATCGACAAGCTCTTCGCAGACAATTTGCCCATCGAGAACCTGATAGCATCCGAGTTTGCGATGCTCAACAACCGACTTGCACGACACTACGATATTTCCGGGGTTGACGGTCCTGAAATTCGCGAAGTAGAGCTGCCTCAAAACAGTATCCGTGGTGGAGTACTTGCTCAAGCGAGTGTGCTCAAAGTTTCCGCCAATGGAACCAATACTTCGCCCGTCGTGCGCGGGGTGTGGTTCATGGAACGTATTCTTGGCAAACCACCTCTACCACCTCCTCCGGGAGTCCCCGGTGTCGAACCCGACATTCGCGGCGCGACAACGCTGCGCGAGTTGCTCGACAAACACAGATCGCTTGAATCCTGTCGCGCGTGCCATTCAGTAATCGACCCACCCGGGTTCGCGTTGGAATGTTTCAATCCGATAGGTGGCTACCGCGAGAGATTTCGCAGTCTCGGCGACGGTGAGAAAGTACTACTTGAAGTCGCAGGCAGAAAAGTTCGATACCGACTGGGACCAGAGGTTGATAGCAGTGGTGTACTGCCCGATGGTCGAACGTTCTCCAACTTCGTTGAGTTTCGCCGGCTTTTAGCCGCGGATCCGCAGCCCCTCGCTCGCGCCCTCGTTACCAAACTGCTCACCTTTGCAACTGGCCGAGAGATGGGATTCTCCGACCGAAATACAATTAATCGTATTGTTGAACAATCCAAAGCCACAAATTACCGCATGCAGGATATGATCAAGTTGGTTGTAACGAGCGAAGCATTTAGAAAGAAGTAATCGTGAGCAAAAAGCTGTATCGTAGGTATCTACTGCGCAGTGCAGGTGCGGCTGCGATTTCACTACCGCTGCTCGAAGCGATGGTTCCAATTTCCGGAAAACGAACATTGGGATCTGGCTTCGACTCACAACTACCCAAGCGTTTGGTGGTGATGAATGCTGGGCTTGGCTTCCACGGCCCACACCTCTTTCCTGAATCTCCCGGGAGACTCACTGCATCAACACCGTACCTCGCCAAGATCAGTGACCATCTCGACAAATTGACTTTGATCAGCGGGCTCTCCCATCCTGAACAACAGGGAAACAATGGTCACGCCTCGGAGCTGACAATTCTCACCGGCGCTCAACGTCCGGGACTGGCAGGGTTTCGAAACACGATCTCGCTGGACCAACTGATTGCTCAGTCCATTGGTGTGCAGACGCGTTTTCCTAGCCTCGTACTTTCTACCCGCGGCGACACGTCCCTATCTTGGACTGCGGGCGGAGTTGCAATTCCAGCGATGAGCTCTCCAGAAAGTCTCTTCAAGGCACTGTTTATCGACGGCAGCCCGACTGAGATTGAACTGGAAATGAGCTCGATCCGGCGCGGTCGCAGCATTTTGGATACCGTTGCAGGACAGGCGAAAGCATACGAACAGCACCTGGGGCAGCGCGATCGACAAAAGTTAGCCGAATACGTAACTTCCGTTCGTGAATTGGAATTGCGTCTGCAACAGAGCGAAGGCTGGGTGAAACGTCCTAAGCCAAAAGTAAATGCTCAGCAGCCGACAGATATTCGTGATCAAAGCCAAGCCATCGAACGACAAAAGATGATGTACGAACTGATTGCGTTAGCCCTGCAAACGGACTCGACGCGTACAATCACGCTTTCTCTCGGAGGACTGAATTCCGTTCCCAACGTACCGGGTGTCAAAAGCGATTGGCATGGCCTTTCCCATCACGGCAAGGACGTCGCGAAAATCGAGGAGCTGAAGTTGATTGAAGAAGCGGAATTCGCAGCGTTCAATGAATTCCTGAGTAAATTGCGGGCTGTCGAAGAGAGCGATCGCAGCCTGCTAGATAGTACCTGCGTCTTATTTGGATCGAATCTTGGCAATGCCAGCGCACATGACTGGCACAATCTACCCATCATCGTTGCCGGCGGCGGTTTCCAGCATGGAAACTATGTTGCCCACGACAGCCGGAATAATACACCCTTGGCCAATCTATTTCTATCTTTCGCCCACCTCATGGGAGTCGAACTGGAAAATTTCGGCAGCAGCACCGCAGTTGGCGTTCGCGGACTGGAAGCATAGCAGAGGCTACACTCACGAGGGCGGCAACAGGTTGGATAACCCGTTACCGCATATGCGACACCGATTCTGGAAAATAGTGAAGACTAGTTAGTCCAGCCTTCTTGCGCAAAAACCTCGTCGACAGAATCCAAGTATCTGCTGGCGTTGAATGGTGGCGTTGCGGTATTGACCACTTGGAAAGCTGACGACGGCATAATTCTCTGGATCCCAACCAGCGCGTTGCCATCGCGATCATAGATCACAAAGAACTCGCGGTTAGCTGCCGACAGCGTTCGTGTTGTCGTAACGTGGTTGCTATCAACCACGGTCAAGTAAGCCCTTAGGTCCGCTCCACTACCAGCCAGCACCAATTCTGCGATCTGGACTTCGCCGAGTTCGGGCCCTGGGAGGCCATTTGGCAAAGCATACCACATCGCAGTATTATCGCCCTCAATCGCAAACAGTGCACCAATAACGTTTTGAGGATCGGTAGCCACTTGAGATGGCGAAGTAATTGGATGGCGACTGGACGAAAATTGATTGATTACTTGTTGGTAGGTCGCAGGCTGCTCAACATTCGTCAGATCGATACCTCCACTGACGGCAAAGTTCTGGCCCGTTACATTCAATCCAGCGGGATTATCGATGAGAATATTGCGATGAGCCGTGGAGGCTGCGCTTCGCAAGAATGTTGGCAACGAATAACTCAGCGTGTAGGTCCCAGGTCCCAAACCGTCAAAGGAATAGCTACCGTCTGCCAACGTAATTTGGTGCTGAGGTACAATCGCTTGCCCCTGAGCTGAAGTCCCGGTCAACGTCACGCGTATGCCACCCATTTTACGTTCGATCGTGTCGATCGCATGATCCACATCGGAGTCTTCGTAAACTATTCCGCTGATCGAACTGGGAACAAACTCTTGTACAGTGACGTTAACTGTGCCCTGCGATGTTGCTCCGCCACTATCCCGAAGCGTGTATTCGAATGAAGCGGACCCAGTGAATCCAGTATTCGGAACGTACGTGATGGTTCCGTTCGTATTCAGGACAACCTGGCCATTTGTTGACGCCGTGGCAGTCACCGCGGCTATAGACAAAGTCTGCCCGGCTTCGTCCGTACCGCCGCCAGGCGAATCATTGCCCAGCAAGGCTGAGACCTGAATAACCAGCGGAATGTCTTTGAAGCCTGTCGCGCTGTCCGCTACCGCAATCGGTAGATCGTTTACCGCAGCCACATTCACCGTTACGGTGCCAGTTGCCGTGCCGCCCTGTCCGTCACTAATCGAATAAGTGAATGTGTCTGTGCCATTAAAGTTTGAAGCTGGGGTGTAGTTGATATTCGATCCAACCAGGCTTACAACTCCACCCCGCGCACTTGGTGAACTAACACCAGTTACAGTCAAGGTCTGACCAGCCTCATCTGCGCCTCCGCCTGGCGAGTCATTGAACAAGACATTTCCATCCACGATCGAAGTATTTCCGGCGGGAATGACCAACAGCGTGTCTTCGGTACCGTTAACGAAATCACCATTCGCAAGGGGTGAATCGTTCACAGCCGAAACGCTGACAGTCACAGTCGCAGTTCCCTCGAGCACGGGACTTCCATTGTCCTCTGCAGTGTAAGAGAACAGAAACTGACCATTGAAATCGTCCGCTGGCGTGTAGACCACATCGCTACCAACAATTGCTACAGAACCTCCGCCCGCTGTGAGCGGCGAAACTGACTTCAAGGTCAACGTCTGCACTGGCGTATTGGTCGTTTCACCAGCTCCGGGAGAATCATTGGACAACAGTATTGAAATCGCAATCGCAACAGCAGTGTCTTCGCTCGTGACAGCGCTATCGTCTGCCAGTATAGGGGAATCGTTGACATCAGTGATGGTAATGGCCACGGTACCAGTCGAATCGGGCCCAACCAAGGAAGAATCATTGATTACATAGGTAAAGGTATCAGTGCCGTAAAAATTGGCGTCGCTGGGTGTATACACCAAAATATTAAACCCGGCCGACGTCACGTCGCTACTCTGACGCGAGACTGTTCCATGAGCTCCAGCGCTAAAGCTCTTCAGGACGAAGGTTGCTCCAGCGTTAGCAGTGTCGTTATCCAACACAGAAACAGCGACACTTGTATTTTCCGCCCCTGATCCCGTATCGCGTCGAGCGCGTGGCAAAACCGCGGGCGCAACATCGACCGTTACAGTTGCTGTAGCCGTCAGTCCGCCTGTGTCGGTAATCGTATATGTAAACGTGTCGTCTCCCACAAAGCTAGCTTCGGGGCTATACAGCAGTGTTCGGGCTCCAGCGGCAATACTGACCGTGCCTCCGTTAGCCGTGGTAAACGTGGTTCCGCCAGCTGCTCCACCAACGCGAGTAATCGTAATCGAATCGCTAGTTTCGTTGGCGGGTCCCGCATTGTCCGCTCCAAAACCATTGTTCGCCAACACGTCCAGAACATTGTCAACAGAACCTTCATCGACGCTGAGCGAATCGTTAAACGCATTAGGAGCGTCGTTCACTGAGTTAACGTTGATCGTGACGGTTGCTAACCCAGAAGCCAAGCCGGTGCTGTCCGTCACAAAATACGTTACGCGATCGGTTCCAAAGAAATTGCTTGGCGGAGTGTAGGTGGTTCCGTTAATCGTTCCCTGTGTTACGCCGGAGATTGCGGTGACGGCTGTAATGCTAATTGTTCTCGGCGAAGTAACTGTATCATTGCCAGTTACGTTTTCGCCCAAAACGATTGAATTATCTTCCAACACGGAAAGCGAATCGTCGTTTGCTACCGGAGCCGTCGGATCTGCGGTGATTGTCAAACTGAACGGAGCGCCAAAATCGACCATGTCTGCCGGCAGAGCGGTCGTATTGCGGAAGAGCGAGTTCTCGCGTCCCGAGGTCTCGGCCGCGTTAGGATTAAACGTCACAGTACCCTGCGACACTGCCTTGAAGTTCAGCGAATACAGCAACTCTGGGTTGGTTGGATTGGTTGCATTAAATGGCGGAACCTGATTTTTAAAAGCGGTCAACTCGTTGAAGTACTCATCAACGACATTGGCACCTTCCGATCCCAAACGGTTGTTAGCAAAAATGTCAGCCCAAAGAATGCCCTCAGAAAAGAATGCCCCTTCCAAGTAATCCACCAACGGAAGGTTTGTGATGCCAAGATCCTGGGCAGCCGAGAATACACCCCAAGCCGCAGGACTTGGGATCGTGACGTTGACAGTCGTTCCAGCCGTAACAGTTTGCGGCAGCGCGGCACGGAGATTGGCCGTGTTCGTTCGCACACTATTCTGAGTGTTCGGATCGCCGTCCGGATCGAAGAACACAAAGCTAATAATCTCGGTGGTAAAGCCGCCGATTTGAATATCATCGCCAACATTAAAAACTGTACTGGAATCAAATGTGAGCTTGCGAGAGCCAGCAATGTTCGACTGACCAGGACTGTTTGGATTGGTGCCAGCAGAGACCGTCGGGTCGACCGTGTCTACATTGGCGACCGTGCTCGAAAGCAGTGGGCGCAAGTCTTGTACAAAAACCTTCAACTGAAAATCGGAACCAACAGAAACCTGTGAGATCGCCGCGCTAGTTAGTGGATCGACAAACTGATAACTGTAACGCATCAGCGGCATCGACCCCTCTCCCTCGGCATTGAGGCGATTGATGACTCGCAAAACATCCACTGCCGACAGGATTCCGTCCGCATTGACGTCGACTTTGGCTGAGGAGAGGTTCTGCTCCCCTTCGCTGTTGCCACGATTCATTTTGTTAATGATAAGCAGGGCGTCGATAGGCGAAACAATAAAGTCCTGATTTACGTCCTCAGCAATGAGAAAATTGTGCTCAACTCCCAAATCGGCTGCCAGCAATTGCCGACCTTCTAGCGATTCCAAACGCAGATTTCGAAGCCTGTTAGCACGCGAACGATGACTCTTGGATGTACTTCCCATCATTCTTCCGATTTGTTTTTTCATTACTGCGCCTAAAGACGTCGAGGAGATTGCGAAGTATTCGAAGTGCCCATCCGGTACTGGCACTAAAATTAGAAGTGTTTAGATTAGTCAAAACGGGAAATTAATGCAATTAAGGAGGTTCAGGCAACATAATTTAACTGGGTTATCCTGACAACCAGCCGCAGCATCCTGCATGATTGGAACATTTAGACCATTCATCCCTCCCTGTTAGAGCGCCAATCTCTAAGATAGTTCCATCATTTGCGGCAAGATTCTCACCCCCTCAATCAGGAGGCAAGGTGGCCCGCAGCGAGTTGGTCGAGTAGTTCGTCGTCCGCAAGCCATAAGCTTGCCGACTTTTCGATAGCCGGTAGGCCCCATTCCCCCTCCCCAAACAGTCCGCTAGTCAATCCAGGCGGGTTAGCCGCCGTGGAAACCTTCGAGGAATTTTCTCCCTCGCCGCTGCCCCGTGCGTTAATGAAATTTACGACCTGCAAAACGTCGAGGGCAGAAACAAAATTTTCTCCCGTGACATCGATGAAGGGGCGAAATGGGGTATTCGTCCCCCGTAAATCACGCGCGCCAAACTGATTGATGTAATTGACAATGTTCAGCACATCCGATGCAGAGACAATCCCGTCGTCGTTTACGTCGTTTGGATCGCGTTGATTTTGCCAAGAGCTAGGGCCGACTTCAAATCCGAAATCGATATCCACGGTGGGTGCGTTCGTGACCACGGCTGCAGGCAGAATTGAAGATGTGGGAGCTATCGGGGAGAACGATCCATTGGGGATCACTTGAACGGTATAGGCACCCGAGGTAAGTGCCGGAAACGCATACATGCCTTCCGAGTTTGTCGTCACTCTTGCCAGCGGACCAAATTGCAGATTGTCCAGCTTAATATTCGAACTGTTTTGGGAACCAACAATAACGTAGGCAATGTCAGCCTGTCCGCGGGTAATGGACATCGTTTCGACTTGACCACTGGATAGCGATTGCGTCGTGTAACGCGACAACAGCTCTCCGGCAGCGTTGTAAGCCTCTAGGCGACCAAAGGAGTTGTTCGTTGGGCCAATCGCATCTATTTGAACCACGCTGGTAGGAACAGCAAAATTGGCCTGGAGACGACGTGTGGACGAACTCCACGTCGAGACGAAAGACTGTGTCCCGCGCGAGTAGCCACGAAAGTCTTTTGAACCAGTGCTGGTGCCAGTATCGACAAACACAGCCACTCTGCCGTCAGCGTCCGTGCCAACCGCCGTCAAACTGACGTCAGGGTGAAAACCGTTGGCCAAAATACCGTCCGGGTAGTCGTCCGGTTCGACAGACTTTCGCAAAGGCAAAATTTCGCCGTTGCCATCGATCAACTGCACAGTGAAACCGGCCGGTCCGCGTTCTCCGACATCTCTAAGCCCGTTACCGTTGCTATCGATCCAAACAGAGCCGTTTATTCCGGGGGACAGCGTCGAGTCAACGCGGCTCAATCTACCATGAAAAACATTGCTAACGACAGTCGTCTCCGAATCGCGAGCTCGAATTTCGATTTCCGTCGCCGAGGATGGGACAGCGATACTCAGGTCCAGGTCGAGCGAGGCAACGTCTGGTGAGGAAAAGACTTGCCAAGGGCCTTCGTCGAAACGGACTTCGATTTCACGAATACGATTTATAGTGATATCGTTACGCAGACCACTGGAGTTGATATTCGCCAAAGTCTGAACGGTCGCCTTTCCAATAAACCGGTAGACATTATTCTGAGTGTCTAAATATCCAGTCCCCGTCAACCGATGAGGCACGTCGAGTACATCAAAAATTCCGTCCGAATCGCTATCGCGCCAACCGATCATCGCTAGCGTACTGTCCGGCGAAACATGATTCACATACGCGGTATCCAGCAACAAGCCTGCAGCCATAATGCTTGGCTGCTGCACAAAGCCGGGTTCGGGATTGTTGGCAGCATTCGTATTTTGCGTGTTGTAGTATCCGCGACGGTCAGTGTAGGAACCTCCCCCTGCATATTCGTCGCGAGCCCAGAAAATGTGTCCTGACTCATGAGCTATGGTGGACGCCGGACGCGTCGAGGGGGAAACCAAAAACAATCCACCCGCAAATGCGAAGGCACGGTTAAAGGAACCGCCCACCGCAAACTGTCCATCCGCATCGTTTTCGCTGGGAACTATGAATATTGTATAAGACCAATCGGTACCCAACTTTATGCGCTGACTGTGGTTGAATGCCCGCATATCGAACTCGAGGCTGCTCGTCCGAGCGAATCCAATCGTATCCAAAAAGTCCGACACCCAAAGTGCGTAGTCATTGGAACGGCGGCCAATTGGTTCGTATTTGGACTCCACTGGATTCGTTGCGAAGGTGGTGTCCACGGTAAAGCTGAGCGGTGCGATAGGTGACTTGGTCTCGAGAGTATCCACCCACCAATCGAGTCCCTCTTGAACATTGGCCAATGCGCTCTGTATTTTGCTCGGAGTCCAATCTTCGGTGCTAAGATCCAGCTGACCGTTGCTTTCGATCAGTACTGGAGTGACTGCAACGCTGCCCAGCATGAATTCTCCTGTATCCGCAGCGGTAGCGCCGAATGGCAGCGCCGCAAACACGCGTCGACTTTCCAGTGTCTCCAGCGATAGACGTCGACAACGCAGCCTCGCAGAATAGGGGCTTTTTTTCTGAAGCATAGAAAGGTATCCAAGCACAAAGAACGACGAAAGTGGAGTTGGGCGACAGTCAAATCAACCATCGCTCCACCGCCCGCCTACTCTTTGACTCTAAACCAGCCTTCAGGTTCCCTCAAGGATCAACTGCGGCACAAGCGTCCAATCCTGAAAAGCCACCGCTGTACTCGATTCAATCGCTAAAATAGGAGTTGCCTCCCAGGGCAGCCCCTATGAAACGACCTCCGGACAAAAACCCGCTGGAGTTCACCCTAGCCCAACCAGCCTCCCAATTGGTCCTCGCCAAATGAATCGAATAGCGATTCGTCTTCCTCAGTAGCCTCGCTTAATCCAGCCCAGAACTGATCTACGGCTCTCGCGGCCCCACTAGAGGCTACCGACACGGCGATAGCAGAACCGTTGTCTTCCGAGTCCAAGATAGCTTGATCGTGAATAGAAAGAGCCGACTGACTGCTGACCGCCAAACGTGGACGCAACAAGTCTTCTAACCCCCCAGCCCAATTGCTGGAAAGCACATATTCGCCTTCAGCCAGAGAATCCAGAGCATTACCGCTGGCCTCACCTTCGCCTCCGCCCGTGATTCGCGGCTGAGAATTGAGGAAATTCACCAGCGTCAACACATCTTGTGCGGACACAACTCCATCACCGGTTACGTCAACAAACCGCGTCGGCGAAATTGGCCCGCTAGGTGGATTATTGATCCAATTCACGACCTGCAGCACATCGATGGCAGAAACGGATCCGTCGTTGTTCACATCCAATCCGTTACCCAAACCGTCAACAATTCCGCTGGCGTTGTGCAATGCACTGGCTTGAATCGTAACCAGATAATCCTCGACCTCTCCGTCCGGAGCAGCGCCGGTAGATGAGGCTACAGCTGAAGCACTGGTGCTGAGCCGTACTCGTGCGTACGTATCGCCCAACTTGACTCTGCTTGGAATCGAGGGATCTGTCATCGTGCTGCGAGGAATCGCAAACGTGATCGTAGTTGCAGCTCCTGTGATCGGCAGCGAAGCCGCAACGCGTTCAGTGTCCGAGAACACTCCATTTCCATTGAAGTCGATCCACATCGACACATAGGCAGTATTGCCCGTGGAATTGTTCACGGAAATCGTTGCATTGCCTGTGTTGGCCGCCGAGAGCGTCGAAATCAACACGCCATCATCTGTATCGGCATTCGGTACGCGTGCGTCCGCATCTGCGGAAACGC
>JBGSTP010000243.1:0-5125 GCA_041736515.1 Pirellulaceae bacterium | reverse complement strand
GACTGCACGACGCAGTCCTCCGCCGATAAAGGTTTGGCGAGTTGAAGCGAGAATTGCCGCGTGAGACGAAAGTCATCGGCAAGAGATTGAGCCATGTTGCGACACGCTGTTTGTTGGGAACAAGGTTTGCGTAACGAGGACGACAAGTCCTGAATAAACGTCGACAAGGGTTGCACACGTTCGGCGCGTTAGTATAGCTAAATTAGCAAACGTCCGGCATCCATGCTCAAATGAGCTGAGATTGCGGAGGACTGACACTCAAGAGAAGAAAAATCGCGTCAAATGGTAAAAAACTGGGGCGGCAAAACATAGGGTATCGATGCGATCGAGCACTCCTGCATGCCCCATCACCAGCGAGCCGTAGTCGTTTACTCCACGGTCGCGCTTTATTGCGCTCATGGTCATTCCACCAAACATTCCCATCACACCGATCACCATCGACATGCACGCCGCCTCCCAGAAGGTAAATGGCGTTACCCAGAATAGTATGGCCCCGATTAAACCCGTGGACAGCGTGCCGCCCGCGAATCCTTCCCAAGTACGACTGCTACTCACTTCGGCTGCGATGACACGTCTGCCAACTAGATGCCCCCAAGACCATTGCAGGATGTCCGAGAGCTGAGAGATCAAAATGAAGAAAAACAGTAGGCCCGCTGGACTTCCTGCCCAAGGACTTCCAGCGCTAGTAATCAAACGAAGGTTTACCAGTGCCGCCGCATAACTCAATGAATAAACACAAATGAGAAGACCTATCGTGATTTGCGCGGAACGCTCCAGAAACCGTTTATGATCGCCGGACAACGCAATTCGTGCTGGTACCAAAAGCGACGCGTAGACCGGTATCATAATGCTGTAGAGACCATAAAAGTTGATTAATTGTCCGTTACTCCACCGTAGCGCACCATGCTCCAGGCCAATTAGCAGGTACTGAAGCGGCGTAATGACAATAAGTGCCCAGAAAAGTGCTCGATGGTCGCCCCGCCGAGTGGGAGCCATCGTGATAAATTCGCGTAGGGCCCAAAACGATACAAGGGCAAACAACACGATGGTCCCGATCGGCTGCAACAGAAGTCCGAATACGAGAATCGCACACATTAACCACCAAGCGCTCAGCCGTTGACGCAGGCGTTGGACCAAAGCCGGATTGACGGATTCGGTTGGCTGCCTCCGTAAATACTGTCCCACCAACGACGCAATACCTAGCGTTACTAACACCGCCCCCAACAGGATCTTGGTCTGCAAATCCAACCAAGCTGGATCGGTGCTGGAAATTGACAGGCCTGTATTCTTAGCCTGCACAGCGCTGCTCGGCGGATTTGTAGCTTCGCTGGCTGAAACAACCTCATTGCTTTCAGCTCCCGCATTTTTAGCTTCGCTAGGTGAGTCTACGTCTGTGGTTTGCGGAGCACTCTCAGGGCTATCGTTTGAACTGGGGGCTGGCGACGAGCTCTGAAGCATGGCTAGTTGCACGTCCAGCCACCGACCAGCCGCCTGGCCAATAGCTGCAAAGTTCAACACGACGCTCAGCGCGCCTGCAATGAACAAGGTTCGAAAATAGCTAAAATCAAGCAAAATAATTTTGGGCAATCTCGTTAGGACCGAAGGGGTATTCCAGCGAAGGGCAAATCGGCTCATTCAAGGCTGCTCAGATTGTAGCCGACTTGCCGCTACGGTCATGGGGGTGCCGCCGCCGAACGAGCGACTGTGGCTTTCTTTCCATTGCCAATCTGACCAGCACCCCTGCCTGCTGATTGCTCAAATCTAGACGGTACTATAGATTCAGAACCCTACTAAGATTTAGAACAAAAGCGAGTGGCAATGGGAAGCTCTGAAGAGTTGGACCTCAAGAAATTAATTCTGCTCGACGGCATGGCACTTACCTACCGAGCCCATTTTGCACTGGTGCGCAGCCCCCGGCTGACTTCAGGAGGTGTATGTACTTCCGCGGTATTCGGCGTACTCAACTCGCTGCTGGACATCATTAAGCGCGAGCAGCCGACGCACATCGCAGTAGCATTCGACACACGTGAGCCGACTGCGCGTCACGAAATCTTTCCGCAATACAAAGCCCAGCGCGATGCAATGCCGGAGGATATCGCCGTCCAATTGCCCTACATTGACCGCTTGTTTGAGGCCTATAATATCCAAGCGATTCGCATACCCGGTTATGAGGCGGACGACATTATTGGAACTCTTGCGCACGAGGCTGCTGAGGAGGGATTTCAAGTCCTCATGGTCACACCGGACAAAGACTACGACCAGTTAGTGACAGACAACATTTTCGTGATGAAGCCTGGCCGCAAAGGCGGAGAAGTAGAGATCCTGGGCGTGGCTGAAGTGCTGGCCAAGTGGGAAGTTGACCGTGTGGAACAAGTCATCGACGTGTTGGGAATGATGGGAGATTCCAGCGATAACATTCCAGGAATACCTGGCATCGGTCCAAAATCAGCGCAGAAGTTGGTGTCGCAGTATGGCTCGCTGGAGTCGATTCTCGCCAATACGCAGGAACTCAAAGGCAAACAGCGGGAGCGCATCGAGGAATTTGCTGAGCAGGCGCGGCTTTCGCGAAGCCTGGTCACGATCCAACTAGATGTACCGCATACAATTGATCTCTATTCGCTGAAAATCGGAGAACCGGACAGCCAGAAACTGAAAGCGCTCCTAAGCGAACTTGAGTTTGATACGCTCGGCAAGCGGATATTCGGCAATTCGTTCTCATCAGCTCAAAGTAGAGCTACCGTCGTCCGCGAGAAACGCGAAAAGGAAATTCAAGCAACCCTTTTTGACGCGATCTCGGACGAGTTAACCATTTGCGATGTCAAACACAGTTATCAACTTGTGCGCAGCCCTGATGAACGTCGAGAGTTACTCGGCAAGCTCAGTCGCCAGCGCGAGATCTGCTTCGATACAGAGACCACCGGCCTCGATCCGCGCTCTGCTCTGCCGCTAGGAATTGCTTTTGCATTCAAAAAATCGGAGGCGTACTACGTAGTCTGTCCCGACGACTTGCAGCAGGCACAGGCGATCCTAAGCGAGTTTCGTACTATTTTTGAAAGCGAGCAGATTGCCAAAGTCGGGCATAATCTGAAGTACGACTTAACGCTCCTAAAGTGGCATGGTATTGAGGTCCGCGGTGCTCTATTCGATACCATGTTGGCACACTCGATGAAAGAGCCGGAGATGCGACACGGCTTGGACTACCTCGCCAAGCTTTATCTGAACTACAAGCCGATTCCCATCAAGGAATTGATCGGCGATCGTGATTCAGATCAAAGAAACATGCGGGACGTTCCGATCGAACAAATCGGCGAGTACGCCGCGGAGGATGCTGACGTGACTCTCCAAGTCGCGGAGACGATTCGACCCGATATCGAGAAGCAAGGGGTTAGCCAAGTTTGCAATGAAGTGGAATGCCCGCTCATACCTGTGTTGGTCGATATGGAGTTTGAGGGCATCCGTCTAGACACCACCGCCCTGGCTGAGTTCTCACACAAACTAGTGCCAGAAATTGCCGCGCTGCAAAACAGTATCTTTCAGTCTGCCGGGCGCGAGTTCAACATTGACTCTCCGAAGCAACTAGCTGTTATACTCTATGAAGAATTGCAGCTTGAAAGGAACCCCAAGAAGACCGCAACCGGACAATACTCGACTCGCGAAGCGGAGCTACTGCGGCTAGCTGGCCGGCACAAGATCATTGCCGACATACTCGACTATCGCAATGCAGTTAAGCTGAAAAGTGTTTATGTTGATCAACTCCCGAACTTCGTCAATCCGCTTACTGGTAGGCTGCACACACACTACAGCCAGACGTGGACAGCTACCGGACGCATGCAGTCGGACAATCCGAATCTGCAAACGATCCCAGTCCGCAAAGAACGCGGACGGGAAATTCGCGCTGCTTTTGTGCCGCGCAACGACGACTACCTCATACTCTCTGCGGATTACTCTCAAATAGAATTGCGTGTCATGGCAGACCTCAGCGGCGACGAGGCCATGCTAGACGCCTTCCATCAAGGCGACGACATTCACAGCATAACCGCGGCCAAAATATATCGCGTGGATCTTGCAGATGTCACGCGAGAAATGCGCGATAAAGCCAAAACGGTAAACTTCGGCATCATTTACGGAATCTCTGCATTCGGCATCCAGCAAAGACTGAATATTCCTCGCGCCGAAGCTCAAATGTTGATCGAGGGTTATTTCGATAAATATCCGGGTGTTCGCGCGTATATCGATCGCACAATCGCCTTCGCGAGGCAGAACGGCTACGTGTCGACTCAGACCGGGCGGCGGCGATATCTTCGCGATATCAATTCAAAGAGTCGCGCCGTAGCAAACGTCGCGGAACGACTTGCCATGAACAGCCCAATTCAAGGAACGGCTGCAGATATTCTCAAACTGGCAATGATACGCGTGCACGCCGCCCTGCGTGCAGGCAAATTCAGAACAAAGATGTTATTAACCGTTCACGACGAGATCGTATTCGACTTGTTCAAGGCAGAACAGGACATTGTCGTTCCGGTGATTCGCCAAGCTATGGAAACCGCACTCCCGATGAAGGTATCGTTAGCTGTGGAAACTGGCGTGGGGGAAAATTGGTTGCAGGCTCACTAGAATTTCAACACAATTTTGTTTTCGGTCTGCTAGACTTTTTCCCTTGTCGGTGAAGAAGAGCGGTGCGATGAACTAAGAATGCGCATGATCAGATTCGCCTGAGGTTGGATGCATGCCAAGTGTTCTCCGGTCGGATGGCTGTTTTTTATAAGTTGCGTGTTTGCTGATCATCGATGCAAGTTACTTACAATTCGCCAATTTTTTCAGAACCCGCTGGGTGGCGAGAGATCGATTGCGGATCCCGCAACTACGACGTATGCCGTTCCCACGCTTACGCAATTTGAAGTTGGCAGCGGTGGCTAGGTTCGCCACAATTTGCCTCGGCCGCTTCCGTGAAATTGTCTCTAGCGAACTTGTTTCGACGCGCCCTTCCAATTTTCCTTTCGGGAATGTTTCAATTCATGTTGAATTCAGTTTGGCAGTTTGCAACGTGTGGCACACTAAGATTCGGACGCGGCTGTAGCAGCCTGCTCATGGCGGAACTTGCTCGGTTGCAGGTCCAGCGACCGCT
>JBGSTP010000241.1:0-2101 GCA_041736515.1 Pirellulaceae bacterium | reverse complement strand
ACCGCAAGCTTTTCATAGACGCAACAAGTTCAGCGCAGTTGAGGCTGATCACCTATTGAGCATGGCATTTTTAACCGAGACAGCCGGGAACAGATATTGTACAATGGGAACCAATGGCTTGAGGCCACGCCAACGCTGAGTTAAGCCGGACGCTGGAAGTCCTGCAGTTGCCACGCGAAACTCGTGGTTAGTGCGAACCCGTAAAGCCTGCCCCACCTTCATCACCCACCATCGCGACTTGGTTGCGAAGTCGCCTCGGTACCGAAGATCGCTACGAGGGAGATAACCATGATTAATCGCAGACACATGCTTCGCGGATTGGCTGTTGGAGCAACTGCCGCGTTCAGTCCAAACTTCGGCCTAGGTTCACTTCGCGCGGCCGCAGCCAATTCGACGACTCCCAAACGTGTCATCTTCTTCATGCAGAATCAGGGGTTCGATCCGAAGACTTGCATTCCAAGCGGAATGACGAATAGTGGCTCGCTAGCAAATGTCACTCTTCCCGAGCCGATTAGTCCACTCGAACCGTTCAAAGAGCGACTGCATATTATCAATGGACTGCATGGCATTCACACTAGTCCATCGCACAGCGCGTTCTTTGGTGCGCTCGGTGGATATCGGGGCAGCGATGGTGTGCCACCCAGCGCGCCTACGATTGATTACGAGCTCAGCCAAGCGCTGCCGCAGACGTTGTTGCCCCATCTGTGCATCGGCATGGACTCCATCGAGAACATGACGACCAAGCCCACGCTCGCGACGCTTTCGGCCAGTGGAGCGGGGCAACCCATCTTCATGCATTCGAACCCGAATCATCTCTATCAGATGCTATTTGGAGGAATCTCATCGGGTGACATTCGTTTGCAGCACGAAGCGCGCTCGAGCATTTTAAGCCAGATTGAGAAGCTTGCTGCGGCTAAAGGTCAATCTCTTCCAAGTTCCGAACGGCAACGTTACGGGCAATTCGTTCGTGGATTCGAGGATGGCAATAGCCTACGCGAACGCCTCGAAACGGTTTCCGAGCACCTGCGAAAATTCGCACCCAAAGTCGATTCGCGATACACTGCGCCGAAATTCGAAACGGACTGGCACGACGTACTATTGGAACTGGGCATCTCAGCGCTGACATCGGGAATTACCAATACTCTCACCATCGGTTCGGGACGAGGCGAAATTTTCGGTGCTTGGAAGGGACTAGGAATCGAAGAGCAAGGGCACAATCTGGGGCACATGGACCAGCCCGACAATCCAATTTGGATCAAGATTCGCCAGTACAACAGTCGCATGCTGGTGAAGATTATGGAAGCGCTAGAGAGTGTTCCGGAAGGAAGCGGCACGATGATGGATCACTCGCTAATCGTTTACACCAGCAATAATGCGGACAAACAACATACCAACGGCGCCAATTGGCCTGTCATGTTGCTTGGAAATCTTGACGGAGCGTTCAAGTCGGGTTGCTTTACTCAGCTGGACGGCAAGCGGCCGATCAACGCACTTTATACGAGCCTGCTGCGCGCCGCTGGACAAAATGTCGACCGTTTCAACATGAATGACAAGCTAGCGAAACAGTTTGACAGCGGTACTGGTCCGCTCAAGGAAGTGCTGGCGTGAGTGTAAGAGCAAGTAGTTTTATAGCCGAATACGCCAAAATCTGGGGGCGTTTGTACTAGAGAATTCCGATATGTTGCGTCACCGACTACCGCATTGGTCCGACTACAAACTGCTGGTCTTGCACACAGTGCTGTGGTGCGGCCTATTGTCAACTGGTTCTGCCCAAACGTTTACGCCAGGCAGAAGTCTTAATCTGGACTACGACTTTGCTCGGTCGTTCCTGACCAACAATTGTCTGGATTGCCATGGTGAAAGCGAACCGGAGGGCAACTTCTCACTGCATCAACTAGGGGCAGTGGATGAAGTCAACGCTGGAGCTTGGCGCAACGTTTGGGCCCAGGTTACGCTAAACGAAATGCCCCCCAGCGAGGCGCAACAGCCGAAAATTGTGCAGCGCTTGCAGTTTTCGCAATGGATCGTCGGCGAGTTGAGTCGGGTGATGCAAGACAAAGGTGGTTTCCGGGATCACCTTGATCCCAACAAAGGTAATTTT
>JBGSTP010000190.1:0-38897 GCA_041736515.1 Pirellulaceae bacterium | reverse complement strand
CGGCGGATGCGCGGCATGTATGTCGTCAGTCAAAAGGACATTCTCCAGACTCCCGAAAAGGAAGATGCCATTGCAATCTCGTCGTTCCCAATCGATTCGCATGACTGTCAACGGCTTGCTCTGCCCGATGGCGGCGTGATTAACGAAGGAACGATTTTTCCCGTTCGCCGCGAGTCTCCCAAACAGGGGTATGCATACCACGTTCCTTATCGATCAATCATACCCAAGCCCAATCAGTGTAGTAACTTAGTTGTGCCAGTAGCACTGTCCTGCACTCACGTGGGGATCTCTTCGCTGCGAATTGAAGGGACGTGGATGATCATTGGCCAAGCTGCTGGCATTGCTGCGGCTCTTGCCGCACAACAGGAAATTGCCGTACAGCAATTGGCTTACAGCCAGCTCCGTGAACGATTGCTGCTGCAAAAACAGGTTCTAGAGCTGCCGAACCTACCTCCACCGACTCAACTTTCGACAAAGATGGAGTCGATTGACGTTACGTCCCAAGCGGGAATTGTGCTGGATGATACTGCTGCAGAACTTAACGGCGCTTGGTCTCGATCGACGAACTTCAAACCTTATATGGCAAGTGGTTATGTATTTTGTGGAGAAAAAAACGACACTTCAAAAGGCGATGGTTCCACTTCCGCAACTTTTCGATTCAAAGTCCCCACGCCAGGTCGCTATCGACTCCTGATGGCTTACTCCGCGCACGCAAGTCGCGCGACCAATTTTCCCGTGACAGTTACCTCGAGTACATTCAAGAAAATGTTCACAGTTGACCAAACCAATCCGCTTCCCAGTGGTCAGCTTTTCCAAATGATCAACACAGTCGATCTGCAAGCGGACGTCGATACTGAAATCCGAATTACCAATACAGATACAAATGGCTTCGTGATACTTGACGCACTGCAATTGTTGCCAGCCGAGTGACAACGATTGGCGAGCGCAAACGCGAGGCCGACTCAGCGTAGGCTCGACGACAGTTCCCTGCTAGTAGCACCGCCGGTTTGTCACGTAGTTCGAACTGGTACACATCGAGCGATAAATATTCCGTCCACGCTATTCTCTATCGTTTCGCAAAGCGATTCTAGATCCAAATCGTCTTCGTCATACCCGAACGGCTCCTCGACATGCTCCGCGACGGTTTCTAAACCAAGCATGAAGTAGGCGGAAATAATTGTTAGGGGAAGTGTCCATATCCGGAAATCATGGGCAATTCCCCAAGGCAACGTGGCCAGAAAAATTAAAGTACACTGGCGCGCAAATATGCGGTACGATTTCACGATGCGCGTATTCAGAATTCGTTCGCAACCGCCGCACACATCCAAGAGACGCGCAAGTTCAGCGTCGATTACTCGCAGCTCATCGCCATCCAGTTTACCGGCTCGTTTTGCTTGGGCAACCAATTCGTACAGTTCTCTCGATATGGCCACCGGAATATGCTTCGTTTCTGACACCATTTCGCGGGTCGAAGTGGGCAAGTGCGTATCAATTTCATTTCGCAAGTGATGGCGCAGGGCAACGGGAAAGGCGACGATCAGCTTTTGAGCGCGCGACAATTCTGCTTCGCCTAAACTCCCTAAACGCGAAACCTTGATTGCAAGGTTTCTACACGCGTTCACCAGCGCGCCCCATAGCGTACGTGCCTCCCACCAACGGCCATAGGCCGTATTTGTTCTAAACACCAACATCCAACCTAAGACTAGCGAAAGCGCCGCATGGAATTCTGACGGCATTTCATTCAAGTCACGGTAGGCCGAATACTCCAGGGCGATGGGAATCAGCGCATAGACGCCGCCCAATACCGCCATCCCCAAAACATGCATGAGGGTGCGGCTCGACATAATTGGCCGAATAAAATCGTTGAATGGCAAGTGTGACTCCTACTTGCGGGATTTGCATTCACTCTAACGCGACTTGTGGGTCGTGGCAAATGTTTCAGTCAAGCCATCATTGGAGGGTATGCTGACTGTATAGCTCTGGCTGTCGGGCGCAACTGACAGATGAATGAAATGTCCCTGGCACTGATCGCTAGGCTCATGATTGGCAATGTACTTGTCCTCGACATTATTCACCGAACCATCGGGCCGAAGGTTCTTGTGCATTTGAAAAATCCTTTGGATCGACGATGTCGCTTGCAAGTTAGCAAACACTTCAGGAAGACAGCCTTTCCTGTCGCCATTGTTCATGACTGCCACTGTGGGTTTAATCGTGTTCAGTACAACAGGATTATTGCTACTGTCCAAGCCATGGTGCGTCACCTGATAAACGTCCACTGGTCCCACTAAATCGCGTGGGCATACTAGCTTCATTTCTTGATTCCAAGTTAAGTCGCCACCATCGAAGAACCGGAATTTGCCGAATTGGACAATGGACACGATACTATTTGCGTTGTCAGACCCATCGCGATCCTTTGGTTGACAACTGGCACATGCAGCTTCGTTAATTGGATCCGACGGGGAAGGGCTTGCGAAGTTTTGCCGTGTTCCCAAGCAGCGTAACGAAACACTGGGGCTATTCTCTTTTTGCTTGAGCGACAGCGAGTCGCCTGGGTTTACAACGACGCGACGGTCGCAGGGAAATTCAAAATACTCTCTGCCAGGATCATCGGGCATTTCCGGAAACTTGCCATTGTCGTAAACCACTCCAACAGGCATCAAGGTTGCCAACAGGGAAGCACCGCCAAAATGATCTTTGTGATAATGAGTTGTTATCAAATGATCGATCTTGCGAATCTTGGCAACTTGAGTCGCGACAACCACAATCCGGTTAGGATCGCGACGCCCGGGATTTCCTGTGTCAACCAGAATGGACTCACCGTAGGGCGTAATCATCAAAGTTGAGGCGCCACCCTCCACGTCAATCCAATAGATATCAAAACGACCATCACTGCTATCGGCGAGGCATCGCGCAGCGCATGGGAACAAAATGGACAAAACAACTAGCGATAGTTTCATGGCTTTTTCTCGTTGGTGTTGCGGACCCGAAAAGCGACTCCGTGCTTGCCAAGGGGCTGTGCTAGATTATTGCCACTACTCCGGCAGATTGATAGATGGACCTAAGCCGCAGACGGGGAGCCAACCGCTAGAGGCAACTCAGCTTTCGCTCAATCGTGTGAATGATTTACCGATCCGCTGACTGGTAGTCATCTCTGCCCCCGCATCCCGCATCGAAGCGATCGCGCGGTCGACGTCGCCGACCTGCAATTCTACGCCGCGACAGCCGTCGACTATCAACGCAACCGTGAATCCGTCGCGTAGCGCATCGATAACGGTTGCCCGCACGCAGTAGTCTGTCGCGACCCCCATGACAAACAAATGCTCGCAACCTCTTTGTCGCAGAAAATCCGCTAAACCGGTCGATTTTCGATACCCGTTGTCATAAAAACCACTGTAGCTGTCGATAGCCGGATCGGTACCTTTTCTTACAACATGATGAATCCCAGATCGATTCAGGGAATCGACCAATTCAGCTCCGAGAGTTCCTTGCACGCAATGATTGGGCCAGGCAATCTGCGGCAGACCATGCAGCTCAAATCGATCACCGACGGCCAACTCCGGATGCTGACTGGCAAAACTCTGGTGTTCGATTGGATGCCAGTCTTGAGTAGCCACGACCAATTCAAAAAGTGGAATCAAGCGGTTCGCAACCTCAATGACTTCGCGACCACCACTGACGGCCAGCGAACCACCTTCGACAAAGTCGTTCTGTAGATCGACCAGCAATAAAGCGGAGGACAGGAAAGGGACAGCTTCTTTAGATTTCAAAATTCACTCCTTCCTGCAATCTCTGTCGATATCGGCTCACGTCGAATCGAAACAAGCGTGCGGCGCGGTGCGAGACATTTGCTTCGACTTCATCCAATTCGCGCAGCACATCGAGGCTTAGTATTTTCTTGCGGAAATTGCGTTTGTCTAACCTGCGATTAAGAATAATTTCGTAAAGAGTCTGCAACTGTGTAAGCGTAAACTTCTTTGGTAGCAGTTCGAAACCGATTGGCTGGTATCGCACCTTCGCTTGAATCCGAACCTGAGCCATTCGCAAGATCTGCGGATGATCGAAAGCCAGTTCCGGCAGATCGTCCAATGCAAACCAAGCAGCTGCCCGTGCGTCAGTAGCCGCCTTGACGCGATGATCAGACAGACGAACCAGCGCCGTCCAAGCCACGGTCACGACGCGCTCACGGGGATCGCGTTCAACAGCTCCGAATGTATAGAGTTGTTCCAAGTATACTTTATCGAGCCCCGTTTCCTCCCATAGCTCACGTCGCGCGGCAGCCTCAAGCGTTTCGTCAATCCGCACAAAGCCGCCCGGCAGGGCCCATTTCCCACGATAGGGATGAATGTCACGCTGAATCAGTAAAACTTTCAGGTCGTTTGCGTCGAGCCCAAACACAACGCAATCTACCGTCAGCGCCGCTCGTGGATATTTATAGCGGAACGTCATCGTGCCGCCTCGGTTGCACTGGCACTCCGTCGGCTCTCGAGAACCATCGCAGACTTTAGATCATGCAACTGTCGCTCAAGTCCCACCGGATACTTGTGTGGATGATCAAATCGCAGAATACTGCTGTGGAATTGTTGCAGTTGCTGAAGCGTCCGTGCGCGAACATCCTGCAAAACTGGCGACGGACTGACGTGTTGTCCCTCGCGAATCATCGGAAGCAAAAGATCCTCATACGCAATCGAAGTTGCCATCCTGCGTTCATGAGTTGAATCCAAGGGGTCGACAATTTGACAATCGCCACTGACTGGCTGCAACTCATTGTGAATCATGTCGGCCAGCGCCAGGCCGCTGCGATCATAGAATCGGCGCACCTGCAATATGCCAGGAGTTGATGTCTTGATCATCTGCTCGGATAGTTTGATTTTGGATTGCCACTGATCGGATTCGTCTCGGATCGCTCCCAGTTTGTAGACACCGCCCAACGCGGGTTGATCGAAGGCAGTGACCAGTTTCGTGCCCACACCCCAGACACTGATTGTGGCCCCTTGCTGTTTGAGGCTTTCGATGAGACGTTCGTCCAAATCATTGCTAGCGATTATGGCGGCATCCTGAAATCCAGCCTCATCGAGCAACTTCCGGGCTTCAATACTCAACCACGCCAGATCTCCGGAGTCTAGCCGAATCCCGACCATCCTATGACCACTCTCGCGCAGCCGCCTACCAGTTTCAATTGCGTGATGAACGCCTCCGAGCGTATCGTAGGTATCTACCAGAAACACACAGTTGTTAGGCATGGCCGCTGCGTAAGCCTCAAAAGCTTGCGGCTCACTATCGAATGACATAACCCAACTGTGTGCGTGAGTTCCCTTCACCGGAATACCAAACTTCTTTCCCGCAAGCACATTGGAAGTCGCAGCGCAACCTCCAATAAATGCAGCCCGACTGGCAGCTAACGCTCCATCAATTCCCTGTGCGCGACGCAAGCCAAACTCCAAAACCGCATCTCCCCGCGCAGACGCTGCAATGCGCGAAGCTTTCGTCGCAATCAAGGTCTGAAAATTGATCATGTTCAACAGTGCTGTTTCCAGCAACTGGCATTGCAGAATTGGTCCGCGAACGCGCAACAGTGGTTCATGAGCAAAGACGACCGTTCCCTCCGCAATCGCATCCAAGTCAAGCGTCAACTGCAGTCGCGCGAGGTACTCCAGAAATCCTGGCTCGAAGAGCCGTTTTCCATCGTTACCTTCAATCGTCTGTAGATAGGCAATGTCGTCGTCCGCAAATCGAAAAGAACTAACAAATTGCAGCACCGTTTCCAGTCCCGCTGCAATGGCGTACCCACCTTCAAACGGACAATTGCGGAAAAACAAGTGAAAAACAGCGGATTGCTCTGCCTTCCGATTTTTCCAATAACCGTATGCCATCGTGAGCTGGTAAAGGTCGGTTAGCAATGTCTGCGAATCAGAATTCAATCGGCTCATTCTACGGGCTCCAATAGTGTATATATTACACTAAGTTACCATGACGGTCAACCGAGAATGTTTTGCTGTAAGGCCAAAAGGGAAAGCTTGACTACACTGCAGCCAAGCTGTGTCGAACGCGCAGGCCGCTGGGTACCTACCCGAGACGTTTCACCAAACCTTGCTTGCGCGGCTCATTGCACACAGTTCGATAACTTTGTCGCTGCTTACTGGGCCGGCTTAGCCGACTCAGGGACGAGCCTCCTTAGTTGACCATTGCCGCCACCGATCAACAATCCTCCGTCCGTGGGATGCGACCTGAGCGAATAAATCCAGCCTTCAAGAGCCGCTGTCTCCTGCGTTACTTCGATTGTGTCTGGATCGATCCAACGTACCACACCGTCGTCGCAAACAGCGATTATTTGAGATCCATCCGGCAACCAGTCTATGTCGAGCGGCACCGCTGACAGTCTGACAAACCGAACCATCCGCCCAAGTGTAGGCTGCCAAAGACGCACGGTCTTATCGGCACTGGCCGACGCAATCATCGGTAATTCGGCCACACTCGGTCGAAGGGCCAATGCATTGACTGGTTGCGTGTGAATGCTCAGGCTACGCTGCAAAACACCGCTATCCAGCTTCCAAATCCTTAGGCTTTGGTCGATTCCCGCGCTAACGACAATACTCTTATCCGGAAGCAACGTAAGCGAAGTCACCCCGCGCGCGTGGCCGTTTAACTGTCTCTTTTGACCACCGCTAACGACATCCCACACGATTATGCCGTGATCGAGACTACCAGAAATTAGTGTCTCCTCATCTCGCCATGCCAACGCCATCACCGAATCCTCATGTCCAGCCAACACTTGCAAAGAACGCAGCTCCGGCCACGAAAAGACTTGAATCATTCCTTGCTGACTTGGGCGGCCTCCAGCCACTGCCAATTTGCCAAAGCTGGGCGAGAACATGAGACTATGTGGATTAGTGACTGAAGTTTCTACAGTGTGGCGGACGGTGAGATTAGGCCAGCTAACAACAGTCAGGCCCAGTTGAGAGCACGCGACCGCTTCGCTGCCTGAGCGCGTAAAGGCAATACCCGTAATCGGCGGCTCTACCGAATGGGCGTCCGTGGTGCTAAGCAACAGCCCACCTAGCACCGGAGTGATCCGAACCGCCATGACCGCTATTGCGATCAATGATTTGTCGAGAATTCGCGGCAACACAATAGCCCCCACACGAAGTCCTCCAACAGACTGTGCTGTTCCCGCTCAGTGGGCAAATGTTGCAGCCGCGTCTGCCAGAAATCAAGTTCTTCGCTGTTCGGCTCGCGACACAGAGCCACCCGATAGAATTCGACGACGATTTCGCGCGGCTTTACTCCATTCGCAATCATCGCATTCAAGCGACTTTGGGGATGACTCAACCTGGCATTCAGCAATGGCCCGTTAAATAGGTGCAGCTTTTGCGTCAATCCCGCAGTCGATCCAAGTGTTCCTTCGCAGGATTCCTCGCGGTCGCAACGTCCGAGTATGTCCAGTGACATCGAGGGAATCTTCGCGTCTTCGAGCACAACTGCCCGTGCCCCCAGTTCTACGTTCCCGTATTGTTCGGAAACGGCAAGAACATCGGAGATCATGTCAGCCAGAACCTCTGCCTCGAGCGGCTTCCACGGTGCATGCGAGTAAAATCGATCGTCAGCTCGATTCGTCTCTAACGCGATCGAGCTTCGCGCGTAGGCTTCGCTACTAGCGATCAGCTTAAGCGTGCGCCGAATACTGTAACCATGATCCACAAAATCCGTGGCCAACTTTTCTAGCAATTCTGGATGCGTCGCTGGATTCGTCGCACGAAAGTCATCGACCGGTTCCACTAATCCGCGGCCCATCATGCTTTTCCATAGGCGGTTTACCATAGCCTTGGCAAACGTAGGATTGTCCGAGTCTACCAGCCAATTGGCGAGCGGAAGTCGAGGGTCGGAGTCCACTGACTCGATCATCTTTCCGCCCGGGATCCTCGGAATCGCTGCCTCAAGCGTTCTCGGATGGATGACTTCTCCGTTAGGCTTCGGTTTGACGACCACACCGGCGTCGACTTTTGCGAAGATGGCCGCCAAGCCGTGATAATCATCTTGAGTCCAGCGATCCAACGGATGGTTGTGGCAGTTTGCACAGCGCAATCGACTGCCCATAAATACTTCGCTCATAAACTCGACCTGTTCGCGTGGACCACTCACAGTGCGATAAAAATTGGCTGGTCCCTCCAGCCGCGAGTCGCCGTCAGCCAAAATCAGATTCCGGGCAATTTGATCGTAGCCTACATCGGCTGCGAGCTGCTCGGACAACCAGCGATGGTAAACATTTGCCCCATCGGTATCGTTGCTAGACGCCCGGATCCTGAGGAGCTTTGCTAATTGCAGCGTCCAATATTCAACAAACGCTGGAGAGTTGAGCAATTCTTCGATCAACTTCTGGTCAGGAGGCATAGTTTGGCGGAGTTGCTCCACCGTTGGCAGTCTCCCGGTTAAGTCTAGATGCATTCTACGCAGAAGAGTTGCATCGTCGGCTCGCGGGGACAGCGACAGCCCCAAAGTTCGCTGTGCCTCGAGAAGCTCATCGTCGATAAAATTCGTACGCGTCTCTTTTCCCCAGTCGCCAGACGCCTCTCCCAGCGGAACGATCAGCTCGATCGGCAGAACTTCGCTCAGGTAGCGCGCAATCACGATATGCCGTCCAGGCCGCAGAAACTTTACTCGCGCTGTTTCTGGGTCGATTTCGACGGCAGAATTATCCTCGGCTATAAACACCGTCGTGGCAGTAACATCTCTTTGGCTTCCATCTGCATAGTGGGCGACAGCTGTCAAACTCAGCGGCTCTTCCATCCGCGCCGCGACATATTCTGTGGGGCTCACCTCGACGCGTTCAAGTCTTTTGTGAGTTGCCTTGACTGCGCCTTGGGCGATCCACTTCAAAAGCGTTTGTCTGTCCGCGTGCCCGTCTTCGAGCACATAGCCACCTCCATGTGAAATCGCCTCGGTCGGCTTAAGCAGAAGAAGACTAAGGGCCGGATCTGCAAGATTGACTCTTCTTCCTTCCAACTCCAGTGCGACAGCCTTGTAGTCAGCCGCCGGATCGCTGCCGTAAAGAGAAAGCTTGAAACCACCTCGCCCCACAGCCGCTCCATGGCACGCGCCAGAATTGCAACCATGCTTTGTAAAAATTGGAATCAGGTCGTTTTCAAAGCAGACTACGGAGTTGGCTGTCTGACAAAATGCTGGTTGCAGTTCCAAGACTACCAATGCCAAAACGAGTTTCAAGAATGTTTTCATAGAGTACTCGTTGGCACTGCGGATCGCAGGGGACTTGTAGCTGCCGACGCTTGTGGCCGTTGATCAACCTCAAGACTATCGGCCAGAAGTGCTTGGTCCACTTTGGGTAATAGGGCACTACCCGACGCGCGCCCTTCCGGCACCGCAATCGAGTAAACGCTCGGTTCTGGCTAGTCTTCTTCCGTTTTCTTTCTGGGTTGGAGCTTATCTTTTTCGCCACTTTTGGGCTTCTTCTCTTCCGCTTTCTCTGCGGGGCGTTTTTCAACTTTAGCACGCTGACTCAGCTCGCTTTGCGCTTGTTCCAGTTTCGTTTCCAGCGCTCGGGCTCGGTGCTCCAATTCCGCATTATCGCGTTTGGCATCCTCGAAATCTCGCAGCATCTTTGACGTCGCCTCTTCCATCAACTCGCGCGACTTGTTAGCTACCTTCTCAAGCTGCTCGTTCATGGTCCGAGCTTGCATTAGCTCGCGTTCGCGTTGCGACAATATCTGCCTCATCTCATCCATTTCAGCTTCGTTCGCCCGGCCTCGATCTTGATCCCGCGCTTGCTCCCGATTCTCGTGAGACAATTGTGCCTTGCGCTCGAGCTCTTCGAGCTTGTACTGAAACCGTAACTCCTGCAACTCGAGCTTGCACCGCATTTCCACTTCTTGAATTTTAAGTTGACATTTCAGCTCCATGTTTTGCTCGAACACACTCAATTGCTGCTTTATCAAGCGAGAGTCAAGCAGTGCCTCAAGGGTTTCCAAAGACTGCTCGAGGTCACAGTCGCATTCGTCATCATCCTCGTCTTCATCATCCCCCTCCTTTTCACGCTGCTGTTTGTCGCCATGCTCGCGATCTCTGTCCGGTGTATCTCGCATTTGCGGCGGGCGTCGATTCGCGTCGCGTGAATTCGTATTAGCATCCTGCTTGGGACGACCGTCGTATACTGGCGGACGAAAGGCCGAGCCTTCTCTTTCCCTGGGAGGATTTGCGCTCATGCGACTGGGATTGTCTGCCTGCTCCCGTCGATTCGCTGAAGGAGTCGCAGATTGTGGAGTGTTGGGCAGACCATCGTAAACCGGTGGGCGCGAGTTTGGCCGATCTTCGGCTCTTACCTGATCCCGGCGTGGAGACTGAACGACAGGTGCAGTGACAGGCGGAACCAGGTTTGGGCGATCTAATTGAGAAGGTGGTTGCTCCCTCGAAGGCCGCGGCGGCTGAGCATCGCGTAGCTTGGGAGAAGCCGGCTTTGTTGGCTGCGGACTAACCTCATGTGGAATAGGGCGGAACTCAAGAACTCGTGCTGCATCCGGCGGCGATTGTTTTTCAATTTGATCCGTTACCAAAGTCGGCAGGATCGCGGCAACCGGTTCGAAGCCACCTTGAGCAAGTGGATGCGTGTCTGCGATCGCCAGTCGCGCGGTGCGTCCCGCATAATGCGTCGGCAAACCATCTGTAGAAACCGAAAGTTGCTGTGCGAGTAAAGAACCTGTCGACGTTGCCGTGGCTATGGCCAGCACTAAAGTCCGAATTAGCCCCAAGCTGCTTGCGTAGCTCATGTTTTTTGTCCAGTGATCCAATACCAATATGCAGGATGTGGTACCGCCGCCATTGCGAGGTTATGGTTCTGATTATAACAGAAACCGCAACCGCAACCGAGCGATTCTGGATACGAAAAAACGGCACGCATGCGATGCGTGCCGTTTTTGGATTTCGTAGAGACTGCCTGGAATTTTTTGATTCAGGCAACCCTCATGTTAGTACATGTCGTGATCGCCGCCATGTCCCTTGGCTCCGCCCTTTTCTTTCTTGGGCTTCTCAGCGATCAAAGCATCGCTGGTGAGCAGCAAAGTCGCTACGCTAGACGCGTTGGCGAGCGCCGTGCGAGTGACCTTGGTTGGGTCGATTACACCAGCTTTGACCAGGTCTTCGTAGACGTCAGTCAATGCATTGTAACCCATATTGCCCTTTTGCTCGGAAACTTTCTCGCACACGATGCCACCGTCTTTGCCAGCGTTCTCGCTGATCATAGTCAATGGAGCGCGGCATGCGCGAATGATGATATTGTAGCCAACCTTCTCGTCGTGGCTAATCGATTCATCCGCTTTGACCGAAGCGCTAGCTCGGAGCAAGGCAACACCACCGCCGGGAAGAATGCCTTCCTCCACAGCCGCGCGAGTTGCATGCAATGCGTCTTCAACCCGAGCTTTCTTTTCCTTCATTTCGCTTTCGGTAGCAGCACCGACGTTTACCTTAGCGACACCACCGGCCAGCTTTGCCAATCGTTCATCCAACTTTTCACGATCATAGTCGCTGGATGTGTTTTCGATTTCACGACGAATCTGGTCGATACGCCCCTTGATATCAGCGCTCTTTCCGCCGCCTTCGATGATCGTCGTGTTATCTTTGTCAACGATGACCTTCTTGGCGCGACCGAGTTCAGCCAAGCCGACCGACTCAAGCTTTGTACCTAGAGCTTCGAAAATTGCTGTTCCACCGGTTAGGATAGCGATATCTTCCATCATCGCTTTGCGTCGGTCTCCGTAACCAGGTGCCTTCACGGCGCATACGTTGAGAGTACCACGAAGGCGGTTGATGACCAGGGTGGCCAGTGCTTCTCCGTCTACGTCCTCAGCAACGATCAGCAACGGCTTGCCCTGCTGAACAACCTGCTCGAGAACAGGAACCAAATCCTTGATATTGGAAATCTTCTTCTCGAAAACAAGAATGAATGGCTCTTCGAGAACGACTTCCATGCTACCCATGTCGCTTACAAAGTAGGGCGACAGATAGCCACGGTCGAACTGCATACCTTCGACGAATTCAAGCTCGGTGTGCAAGCTCTTACCTTCGTCGACTGTAACAACTCCGTCCTTACCAACCTTTTCCATCGCATCGGCAAGAAGCTCGCCAATTTCGCGGTCGTTGTTGGCCGCGATCGAAGCTACGTTAGCCATCTCCGATTTTTCGCGGATCTTGATGGACATCTTATGAAGCTTTTCGGTGATGTCAGCGACGGCCTTCTCCATGCCAGCCTTCATTTGAATTGGATTCACACCGGCAACTACCGATTTGAGGCCTTCGTTGAATATGGCCTCGGCCATCACGGTTGCCGTCGTCGTTCCGTCGCCCGCGACGTCGCTCGTCTTGCTGGCCACTTCGCGGACCATGCGGGCGCCCATGTTCTCGTATACATCTTCCAGGTCAATTTCTTTTGCGACCGTAACGCCGTCTTTGGTGACCGTTGGGCTACCAAAGCTCTTTTGCAAAATTACGTTACGTCCCTTGGGACCGAGAGTGACCTTCACAGCGCGGGCGAGCTTGGAAACGCCCCGACGAATGGCTTCGCGTGCTTCTTGATCAAATGCAATGATCTTCGGCATGAGTGTAAAACTCCGTTGGTTTTGTTGTCTATGAGGATTTGAAAAAACAGGGACTCCCGCCATCAAAGCCCGGTTCGAGCACGAGACACGGGTTGGCTGGGAATCCACCGATTGAGTTGATTACTCAAGAACCGCGAGGACTTCACCTTCGCTCATCAGGACATACTCGACGTCACCGATTTCGATGTTCTCGCCAGCGTAGCTAGTGAAGAGAACTCGGTCGCCCACTTTCACTTGCATCGCACCGCGACTGCCGTCCTCCAGCAAACGCCCATCGCCAACACTAACGACCTTGCCGCGAGTTGGTTTGTTCTTCGCGCTGTCAGGCAGATAGATTCCGCCCTCAGTCCGATCTTCGGACTCTTCTCGCTGGACAACAATCTTGTCTCCAAGCGGCTGAAGCTTGACGTTTGTCGATTCTTTCTTCTTCGTAGCCGTCGCCATGTGCGGCACTCCTCCAGGTGGTTGAGTAGCAGGTAAAATGTTTAACCGATATCCGGTAGCTAGAGCACGTGCTCCGCCGGTCAAAAAGGCATGCAAAGTTATGGCTGTTGTAGCAAGCAAAAGCTGTGCCAGTTTTTGAAACCACCGAAACAAGGGTGGTTTCAGTCCCAAGATGCTCCGATTCTCGGTAATGCCGAGCTGCTTTTATGCTGCCAATTTGACATAATGGCTGGCCACCGAACGTCAGCACCGGCATTGTCAGGTACAGCCCGACGTTTCTTTGTGTCGTTCAAGTGGCAGCCGCAACCAGATTAAGTAACGACGCCAAAAGCACACTTTACCGTCAAGGAGATCCACAGATGGGACGCTATACGATCGACGAGTTTATCCGCCAGACCGGTCAAAACGACTCGGCCAACGAGTATTTTCAACTTGAAAATGACCGCATGCTAGAGGTCAACCTGGACTCGATGGTGTGGATGAAAGCCGGCGCAATGGTCGCTTACGTCGGACAAATAAAATTCACTCGCGAGGGACTACTCGAACAGGGCCTGGGTTCGCTGCTCAAAAGAAGTGTAACGGGTGAGGGAGCGAAGCTCACTAAAGCCGAAGGGCGAGGACGGCTGTATCTCGCAGACAGCGGAAAAACTATCAAAATTCTAAGACTCGACGGCGAATCGATTTTCGTCAATGGCAGCGACCTCCTAGCCCTCGAACCAACGGTGAAGTGGGAAATTAAGATGATGCGCAAGCTGGCTGCGGTGGTGTCCGGCGGCTTCTTTAACGTGCGACTCAGTGGTACGGGCCTAATCGCTATCACGACCCACTTTGAACCAATCACTCTCATGGTAAAACCCGGCGCTCCAGTCCGCACCGACCCAAACGCTACGATCGCCTGGTCCGGAAATTTGACCCCTGAGTTCAAGACCGATGTGACGCTCAAGAGCTTCTTTGGTCGTGGCAGCGGCGAGTCCATCCAGATGGAATTCAACGGTGATGGATTTGTGGTCGTGCAACCCTACGAAGAAATCAGCTTGCAGCACGCTGCTGGCGGTTAGCCGTCCGAAAAAAGCAGAGCCCCAGCCGCAAAGAACACACTCAGCGGACAAATACAACAGGCTGGGGATTTTGGGTTGACCTAACGCGACAATTGGGCCTGTGCGTAACACACCCCAAGCCGCTCGGATACCAACTGCATAAGCCGCTCATCATCCAGGGCAGCGACTTGCTCGGCAGTAATTGCTGGGCCGACAGCAACTCGCAGAGGATAGCGAAAGGGGATGCGTCCCCCGCGTGGCAGTGCCTCAAAGGCGCCTGTGATCGCCACAGGAATCAAGGGCACTTTGCTACGGCGGGCGACCGAGAGGAAACCGGGCTTGAGCGCAGAAATTTTGCCGTCAGCCGAACGCGTGCCTTCTGGAAATATCAGCACTTTCTGGCCATCGCGTAGTCGATTCAGCGTCTCCTTTAAGCCGGCTAGCCCGCTGCGATCGCGGTCCAACTCAATCGCGTTGAGCAGTGAAATCACAGCCCCGAAGATCCTGCTTTTGAATAAAGAACGCTTCGCCAAGTAGTTGAGTCGTTCGTTGAAAGTTACGCCGATCAGGAGCGGATCAAAATGACTTTGGTGCGTGCTTAGGATCAACGCACCTCCCGCCACCTTTGTGTGTTCGCGGCCAACGCACCTCATGTTGAAGACAAACACACCCACAATGCTGGCTGTCATTCGCACGGTGCGGTAAAACAAGAATTGCAATAACCCAAAGACGGAAAATTGGCTCTTGGAAGCGCGCTTCGAAGAAGAATCGCGAGGCGCACGGCGAATTGTCTCTAGGGGAACTTGGTCCATTTGGCTTTTGTCTGGCATTTACGAGCTGCGCTTTCAATCCATCGAGTACATCCAGTCTGCGGATAGCCTAGGATTCGCTACGTTTGTGGGCTTGACCACTGGTGGTTGCACTCTGCGTAGATACGCCAGACGCATTCTTTCTGATTTCCCAGTCCTGGTTGGCCTCCCCCAGACGAACCGCCACGATTTCAAGCAGTTGCGCAACAACATCGTCTAGCGTAAGCCCGGTGGTGCAAAATTCAACCGCATCTTCGGCTTTCTTCAAGCCGCCTACTGGTCGGGAAAAATCTTCTTGATCGCGTTTGTTCTGTTGCCGAAGCACTGCCGCAAAATCCGCATCGATGCCACGAGCGCGCAGCTCATTGAAGCGACGCCTTGCGCGTTCCTCGTCTGTTGCCACCAAGAAGATCTTGCATGGAGAGTCAAAGAACACCTCGCTGCCCTGGTCGCGGCCCTCCGTAACCACTCGTCGGCCACAGGTCCAATCGCGCTGCCACTGAGTGAGCAGCTTGCGTATTGCCAAATTGTCAGCAATCGCCCCTATCGCCGCGGTAATTTCTGGCGTGCGAATATCGCTGCTGACATCGAATCCATTCATCATAACGCTCTCGCCATCGAGCTCGATCTGCAAATTCCTGGCCAAGGATTCAGCTGCCAATTCGTCGTTGAGTGCAATTCCGGCTCGCAAGGCTGCTAATGTAACGCAACGATAAAGTGCTCCAGTATCTAGAAAATCAAACTGCAGTTGATCGGCCAGCATCTTCGCGACAGTGCTTTTGCCAGCGCCCGCCGGGCCATCGATTGCAATAACTAAGCCTGAACGCGTTTCATTCATTTATTGGGCTCCAGTCTTAGTCTGGTTATTTTCGATCTTGTTCGGAAGCAAAACCAATCGCACAGCCAATAAGCAGGCCTCCCAAATGGCACAGCTCCGCATAGGGCCAATTGGGAACTGCGCCGGAAAGCCCAACCACGATCATACCCACGAGGATGACCACCATCGGAAATGGAACCGAAATCCCCAATTGTGGATTGAGCGTCCCGCGAATCCAAACATAACCGAAAAGGCCATACAGCACGCCAGAAATCCCTCCGAAATGAGGCGAGCCATCCATCCAAGCAGGAGAAAGTCCCTGCAAAAGATTGGGGCCTACGGCCAACAAAAGCACAAATAACGCAAACTTGGGTGTGCCAACCAATCTCTCGACGATACGACCGAAGGATATCAGCACTAACATATTCATAGCCAAGTGGATCATGCTCAAATGCAAAAATATCGGCGTGACTAGGCGCCAAAGTTCGCCACGTTTTATGCTCGCGGCGGGATCTTGATTGGTAGTCATATAGTCGATTGGCGAAACAAAGCTCAACTTCTGTACGATCGACGCGCCCCATTCGTTGGTTGGTCTACCAAAGGAACTGATCAAGCTTATCAAGACTGAAAGAATCAACAGCGTTAGCGTCAGGGGAGGCATGGGGCCGCCAGCCACTCCTGGGGTCCGTCGCATATCAACACGCTTAATATTGCGCGCTATTTGCTGACGCTTTTTCTCTTTCTCGACTAGTATCGACTTGGCTGTCGTCAGTGCACTGGCGTACTTGGCGTCGCGCGGATTAGCTTGGAAAAGCTTCAGTTCAAGCTGCGCCTGTGCGAGTTTATCCTCATCCCTCACCCACAGCTCCCAGCGATCGCTGGGCTGCTTGCGGGACGGTGGCTCTGTATTCCCAACACCTAGATTTTCAGCTGCCGAATCTTCGTCTAACGCTTCGATTTGAGTACTGATATCTTGCGTGAGCAAGTAAGCCACAAAAGATTCGGCAGAACTTCGCCCATTGATTTGCCCAAGACAACGCATACGGTTTTTTATCAAGTAACTGAATTTAACAAATGAATTAACGTGCCCCCATCATACTCCATCGGCGTGAACTGCGCGAGCCCTAAAGCCTGCCTCAAACCCAAGCTGTCATCAGACGATCGACCTGGCTGCTCAATTGGCCGCGCGAAAGCACTTGTTCGCAGCCCGCCTGTTCTGCGGCCTCCAGACGCGAATGTTGCACATGGGGACCAAATGCGATTCGTTTTGCACCGGGGAAACCGCACGTTAACGCCTGCACAGCCCCCTCGATTTGCGCGACTGTCAGTGAATTCAAATCGAGAATCCAGGCCGTCACCTGGTCCGCTGCCGTTTCACTGACCTTTTCGGAATCAAACGATAGCGCCACGCGAACTTCGGATCCCAGCTTATCAGCCGCCGAACGCACCGTCGGTACAAAAAACAGATCCTTGGTAATCAGTAATATCATGTTGGTCTTAAGTTGGACTAGGGTTTTAATTCGATTGGGACAATCGAGCTGCAATGAAATCAAATCGGGCAGGGCTTGGGAAAAGCACGGGGAAACTCTAACAATGGGGCAGACTAGGAGGTTCCACGCCGTAAATTCTCGGAATCCTCAAAAGAAATCCCTTGATTTCAACGGCGCTGATGCGTTCAATCGAACATGCCACTTGGCGGCAAGTACAATAGACGTTGGTCCGCAAAATCCTCATTGTCGCAATTCTCTCCATGCTGTTTGCTGCTCTTCAACGCTTCTTCGCTTCCTCGCCTGCAATTCACTTGCTACGGTCTCCCAACGCACCCTGGTTGCTCCCGTTTCTAAACCAGACGTTCAAACAGTCGGGAAACAGTACGTGCATTCATTCGGAGCTGGCAGCGAGCTTGGATGAATATTTGGCGGAACTCGCGCAATCAGCGGACCCAAATCAGACTGTCATTGCCCCTCAAAACCTGCAAACCTCTGCGTCCTATTTAGCATTTTGGTGCTCGGCGGATGTCGGCTGGCTGAAGCGATTCATCGATGACCAGCACTCAGAACCATGCTATCAGCTCACGTCGGACACGGAAATGGTGTTGTCCTTTGTGCAGAAAGCAACTCGTCAACAGCCGTGGATAGGCACTCGGACTCAGCTTCGTTCCATCCTGAGTTTGCTCGACGAGGTCGCGTTGACTGGAGCCAATGCACTCGTCGGCCCGGAAACCGAAACCAAGCTCCGCATCGAGAGATTGACAAATCAACGCGCTGAAATTGATCGACAACTCGAACTACTGCGCAGTAACGTCGGACTGCGCGTTGCCAATGTCTCAGGCCAAGCCCCACTGATTCGCGAGCAGTTCACTTTGGCCGTAACTCAGTTGGAGCAACTGAAGAGCGAATTTCGAGCTGTCGAGGAGCGATTCAAATCAATTACGCGTGGAGTGCAACAGCGTTTGAGCGATTGCACTTCCTCGCGGGGAGAAATTATCGACTTTGCCTTGAACGCGGAGGACATATTAAAGGCCAGCGATCAGGGGCATAGTTTTTTCGAGTTCTTGAAGCTGGTTCATTCTCCGGAAATTCAGGACCGAGTCACCTCCATCGTACAACAGCTTACGCAGCTCGACGCGCTGGCGGACCAATATGATTCACTGCAGTCCATCCGCGCTATGATTCCCACCCTGTTGGCCGAGGCGGAGAAGATATTGAGGACAACTCATCACTTGAGCAGCACCTTGCGCCGCTTGCTTGATTCGCGCAGCACGCGACACCATCAGCAATTGGCCCGATTGCTACGAGACATTCGTTCCGAAGCCGCGAAACTCTCAGCTTCGCCGCCTGCAGACATCGGACTTGAGATGGAAGTAGAAATCGAACTTCAGGCGCCTTTTGAACGCGCTTTTTGGTCCCAACCAGAGCCTTTTGCAGAGGTCGAGCTACAGGCAGCACCCACCGATTTAGAACAACACGATCGTGTTCTCGAACAGTTGGCCGCACTCCAACGCATCGATTGGTCGACGATGCGACGCAACATCGCGCATATTACCGATCGTGGTAATAGTGTGCCAATCAGCGATTTAGTGGAGCGATTTCCAATTCAAACTGGGACCATCGAGCTACTGGCCTACATTCAAATCGCGCATGAGGACGGGCACGAAATCGATCGCCGCAACACAATTGAATTGACATCGTGGTGGGACGATCCGCTGTCTCAAAAGCCGCGTACGCTGCGATTGCCCAATGTTATCTTTCTGCCGCTTGACACCAGACGTAAGCGCCGGTCCTCCGCGCTCGATAACAATCAGTTGGCTGCGGCTCGCGCTGCACTGCCACTTGACCCATCGGAGCCAAAACAATGATTGATCGTGTCACGGAATCGCTTCCTGCATATAAGGATTGGAGCATGGCCGCCGTTCGCCTGCTTCAGGGTCCTGTCTACAGCGACGATTCGGCTTGGGATCTGCTACTGCGGTTTCAATCCGTGCTGGGCGACTATTTTGCTCGCATCGGCATTGTCCTGGTGGTCGATGAGCCTGAGGGACTGGCCTACATTCGCCAACTGGCCGAGGACGAGGCCACGGACGAATACCAACACCTACCGCGATTGTTTCGCCGTACTCGATTGGGATACGATTCAACGTTGTTGTGCGTAATGTTGCGGGAGGAGCTTCGACGGTTCGAAGAAGAGGATGTGGATAATCGCCGTTGCATCGTTGGACAGGCCGAATTGTTCGATCAATGGAAGGCCTTTTTCCCGGAAGGCGAGGACGAAATCCGGTTGCAGAGATCGCTTGACGCTGCCTTTAAGAAGCTCGAGTTGCTTCGATTCGTCGCTCGATTTGGCGAGTCAAGCAACAGTTGGGAAGTTCGGCGAATTCTCAAGGCGCGATTGCCTGTCTCCGAATTAGAACGTCTACGCGAGCAGTTGCATCGTAGGAGTAACGAGGCGCCGAACCATGGATAAACCCAATTTGCAGAATGAAAACTGGTCTGTCGATGGCTGGGTTGGCAGCTCTCAGCCGGGGTTCCGCCTCAAGAAACTGGAGGTTACCAACTGGGGTACCTTTGACAGCACCCAGGGGCAAGTCTACAGCCTCCAGACCAACGGACGGTCTGCCCTGCTCGTTGGCCAAAATGGCTCCGGCAAATCCACGCTCGTCGACGCGCTGCTGACGCTGCTGGTTCAGCCAGGTGTACGCAATTACAACGTGGCTGCCGGAGCGAAGAAACGCGAACGCGACGAGCGCACCTATATCCGAGGTGCCTGTGGGCGGTCGAGCAACGAGGAGCTGGGCTCGGTAACCGATTATCTCCGCCCCAACGACAATCATTATTCCGTGCTGCTGGCATGCTTTGAGCGTGCAGATACGGGATCAGCCTTTACGATTGCACAAGTCCTGCAGGTCTCCGACGATGGCGAAGTCGACAAGACCTATGCTTTCTGTGATCAGGAACGCGGCATCGCCAGCGACTTGAGCGGCCTGACTCGCAATGAAAAGATGCGCAAGCAATTGATCGACCGCGGCTTCAAAGCCACTGCGAAATATACAGAGTATCTGCCGTGGATTGCTCGCGTTACGCACATGCGTCCTAAAGCAATGGACGTCTTCAATCAAACTGTAGCAGTCAAGGATATCCAGAGTCTCAATCGCTTCATCCGCGACCATATGCTCGAAGCTCATCCCTGGCGCGAACGCATCGACGGACTGCTGTCGCATTTTACGCAACTCAGCCAGGCGCATCAGTCATTGGTGAAAGCCCGACGCCAAGTAGATTTGCTTCTGCCGCTGGAGTCTGCGGCGAATTCGCTCAATGCATTAGCCATCGAAATCAATGACTGCCAGAGTCAACTCGATGCCGTTGACAGCTACTTTCGCGAAAGGACGATCGCGTGGTTGCAGCCGCGTTTGACACGGAATGAGTCCGAAATGGTGTCGGCCAAACAGTCCAAAAAGCAGTTGCAAGATGAGATTGACGCGCTCGATGAAACTCAACGTTTCTACAAGAACGAGATTGAAAAAACTGGAGGCGACCGCCTGCGGCAATTGCCCCTGCTATTGGAAACACAACAGGCAATTCTGTCAGCCAAGCGACGGGAGCGACAGCGTTTGGAGTTAGCCCTGAGTACGGCTGACGTGTGTTTGGCGATCGATAGCCGAGAAGCATTCGTTAGCATGCCCGCGCATTTAGAGCAGGCCCGCTTGCAGCTGGTTGAGGATTCGACCTCGACCGCCGCGCTGCGATTGCAGTACGCCCGCGAACTGAATGATGTACGTGCGGCCATCGACGAAGAACAAGCTCAGTTGGATGGTCTCAGTAGCCAACCCGGCAACCTCCCTGCCTGGCTGGCCGATGTGCGCTCCACAATGGCTCGCCAACTCAACCTGCCGGAGTCTGAACTGGCCTTCGCGTGCGAACTTATCAGCGTTGATGAAGCGGAGCTAGCCTGGCAGCCAGCAATTGAAATGGTATTGCGTCGCTTCGCGCTGAGCCTGCTGGTGAGCGAGCGACATTACCGCGCTGTCAGTCACTACGTTGAGACACATGCACTCGAGGACTCGCGCGGTCGCGGACAAAGATTAGTCTATGTTCGAGTTCCAGAGGAGGCTGTCGCTCAGACCGGCGATCGCCCGCACGCCGATTCGCTCTGGCGCAAGCTGACGTTCCACCACAACCACCCACTTTCGCAGTGGCTTTCGTCCGAAGTGCGACGACGTTTTGACTATCGATGCTGCGAGAGTCTAGAGCAGTTTCAGCGGGCGCCGGGCCTGGCGATCACGCAGGAGCGGCATGTCAAATACGGGTTGCAACAACACGAAAAAGACGATCGTGCTCAATCGACCGATGCGCGGCTATTCGTGTTGGGATGGGACAATGCGCGCCGGCTGAACGAACTGCGCTTGAGCATAGCCGATCTCCGACGACGCGAGGCCGATTTATTCGAGTCGATGCGTGAACTCGAGGTGGCGTCCAAGAAGATTTCCAAGAAATTGTCGGCGATCGAGACAGCCTTAGGTATTCCAGACTACGACTTGATCGATGTTGAGCGGCATCTACGTGAAATTGAACTGCTCGAGATAGAACGCACCGATATAGAAAACACCAACGACACCATTCGTGTTTTGCGTGCAAGACTCGATTCGGCCATCGAGCGACGCTTTGCCGCGCAGCACGAGCGGGATACGCAGGTTGCCGCAGAAAGCAGTCTTTTGCGGGACAGTGCGCAGGCACTTGCCTTGATCGATCGCCACCAAAATGTCTTAGCCTCCCGAGCCACCGAAGGATTGCTCGAAACGCACCGAAGTGTGTATGCAGCCATCGATTCGGCCATCACCAAGAAAACAGAACAGTTCGAGGAACTTACTGAATTCTCGGAGCAACAGTCGCTGGTATCTCGCGACATTCAACAAAGACTAAGTCGCCTCGTGCAGCAAGCCGAGCCGCTGCGCACCGATATCGTCCGAGTAATGCAAAAATTCCTCAGCGAGAATCCTGAGGATCGCGATGATCTACGAGCTGACTTGGCGTACACAGATGGCTTCCTGGGTTTGTTGGAGCAGCTAAGGCAGGAAGATTTACCCCGACACGAAATCCGTTTTCGAGAACGCTTGAACGAAAAGGTCACTCAGGAAATTGGAGTGTTTCATGCTGCATTGCAATGCGAACGCCAAGAAATTCTGAACAAAATTGAAATCCTCAATGCATCGCTCGAGCAGCTCGAGTATCAAGCCGGAACCTACATGCGATTGGAACCCCGCGCTGTTCAAGACCGCGAAATCCGCGACTTCCAGACGTTATTGCGCGAATGCCTGAGCGAACGCCTGGACAATAGCGAGCCGACAGATGAAGCCAAGTTTAGTCGCATTGAGCGTTTAATTCGTCGCCTGCGCGAGGAAGAACGCTGGCGCGAGAAAGTAACCGATGTCCGTCGTTGGTTTGACTTTACCGCTCGAGAACTAGACGCTCTTTCCGGACAAGAGCGCAGTTGTTACGAAGACAGTTCCGGCCAGTCTGGAGGCGAGAAGGCCAAGCTGGCCTTCACCATTCTCGTCGCCGCAATCGCCTACCAATTCGATATTGATCCGGCAAACCCCGAGGACGATCGCCTACGCTTTGTAGTGGTCGACGAAATGTTTTCCAAGGTCGACGATCGCTACGCCGACTACGCGCTGCAATTGTTCGAAAAGTTTGGCTTACAACTGTTGATCGTTGCCCCGCTTGACGCCAAGGCGCGCGTAACTGAGCCGTATGTGGGTTGCTATTTACATACCGTGAAGAACGAAAAAACAAAGACAAGCGACATTATATCGCTCACTGCCGAAGAATACGAACATGCCCAATCGCGTCGCTCTCGCCCTACAACGGCGCCTGCCAAGCCGCGTTAGTGCCGAATGTCATTCGCTTCGATTGCGACGCAGTTGACCACAGGCTGCGTCGATACCATCGCCTTTGCGTTGACGGAACATCACGTTGATACCTCCGTCGATCAAGAAGTTGCGAAACGCGTGAATCGTGTCGCTACTCGGCGTTTCGTAGGGCAAACCTGCCACAGAATTGTAGGGGATAACGTTCAGCATACTAACGCGTCCTCGCAGCAAACGCACCAATTCCAAAGCGCATTCTTGCGTATCATTAATCCCCGCTAGCAGCACGTATTCAAAAGTAATTCTTCGGCCGGTGGCAGCGAAATAGCGATCCGCGGCGTTCATGATTTCGTCGATGCCGATCTTGGCATTGACGGGAACCAGTTGATTTCGCAAACGGTTGTTGGGCGCGTGCAGGCTGATGGCCAAATGGAAGGGAGTCGAATAATCAGCCAGCCGATCGATGGAGGCCGGCAGGCCTACCGTGCTGATGGTGATGCGACGAGGACTGATGCCCAACCCTTTCGGGTCGCGCGCCATTTCGAGCGCATCTAGCACCGCGTTCAAATTAGCGAGCGGTTCCCCCATTCCCATCATCACAATGTGGCTCAGCCGCTCGTCGTCGGGTAACAATCGCTGCAGTCGCAGCATTTGCTCCAAAATCTCGCCGCGCGAAAGATTGCGTTCCACTCCGTCCAATCCGCTTGCACAAAATACACAGCCCATGGCGCAACCAACTTGACTGCTCACACAGATGGACCGACGAGCCTCCTCGCGCAACAACACGCACTCAATCCGCCCGCGGTCCGCCAACTGCAACAAGAGCTTTTCCGTGCCATCTTCGGACTGTTGGTGAGCTGCAATCGACGCCGTCCACAAGCGAAAGGCCGCGTCCAGTTCCTCCCGCAGCTTGTTAGGAAGATCGCTCATGGAAGCGAACGACTCAGCGCGACGCTGCAGTACCCAGCTCCAAATTTGGTCGGCTCGAAATTTTGGGTAACCGTGGGCCGTCAACCAAGCGCGAAGATCGCTGGGCGGAACGTCAAGCAGGTGGATTCGGTGATCTTCGCCAACGGTTGGAGTTTTCATACTACTATTTTCGCTGCTCGCGACCATCCACGGAAGTGGTCGCTGGGGCAAAGTGAGGACAATCGCTGATCGGTTGGGGAGGATACTTGGGCCAGTCCTCTTTGCCGAGACCGCGTTGGCACATTAGAAACACCGATTTGGTCCCGCTAACAATGATTCGATGCTCCCGGCAACGCGCACAGAGACTGCGCTGCAGTAAAGCGGGCAAGTCTGGATGGTCATTTGAACCTTGAGTAGAAATTTCATGTCCTTTGGCCGAAAAACCCAGTGCTCGGTATCAGCTCCTGATAGTAACCCCCACTGGATGGAAATCGCTATCGGCCTTACGGTATTGACTCTAAATAAGCATAATTTGCTTTTCCAATTATTCGCAAAAATTCGGTCGTCCTATGCCACGCTATAATCCTGCCGTCATTGAACCTAAGTGGCAACAATTCTGGGAAACCAACAAGACGTTTCGAACTCCGGACCTCCCCCAGGGCGAGAAACTGTATGTGCTCGACATGTTTCCCTATCCCAGCGGCTCGGGGTTGCACGTGGGGCATCCTGAGGGTTATACAGCGACAGACATAGTCTGCCGTTTTGCCCGGATGCGTGGCAAGACTGTCTTGCATCCCATGGGATTCGACGCGTTCGGATTGCCGGCAGAAGAGCATGCGATCAAGACTAATACCCCGCCTCGGGTTTCGACCGAGAAGAACATTGCGGAGTTCACGCGCCAGCTAAAAATGCTCGGTTTCAGCTACGATTGGGATCGCGCTCTGGCGACAACGGACATTGAGTATTTCCGCTGGACCCAATGGATTTTTACAGTTCTGTTCGACACTTGGTATGACACAGCCCGGCAGTGCGGTCGCCCAATCGCGGAATTGCCAATCCCCACCGAAATCCAAGCCCAGGGTGCGTCATTTGTGGCCCGCTATCGCGATAGCAAGCGCTTGGCTTATCAAGATGACGCACTTGTAAATTGGTGCCCGGCATTGGGGACGGTGCTGGCCAACGAAGAAGTCATCGATGGTAAGAGCGAACGCGGCTCGCATCCAGTACAACGCATGCCACTGCGACAGTGGATGCTGCGAATTACAGCGTATGCCGAACGATTGATGTCGGACCTGGATGGGCTAGATTGGTCGCCAGGAATCAAGAAATTGCAAACCGACTGGATCGGTCGCAGCACCGGCGCCGAGGTTGATTTTCACCTTGGAACTGTCGAAAGTTTTCCGGGTTGGGCATTGGCTCGAGCCAGTTCGGGTTTCCCTGAACAGAACGGCTCCGATGCGTTGCGCGTTTATACAACCCGCCCGGACACATTGTACGGAGCGACTTACATGGTTGTCGCTCCGGAGCACCCGTTAGTAAAGCAATTGACAACCACTGCCCAGAGACTAGAGGTTGAAAAATACTGCGAAGCGGCTTCCTTCAAGAGCGATCGAGAGCGAACTGAAGATGACGCCAAAAAGAAAACTGGTGTTTTCACCGGCGCTTATGCGGTCAATCCAGTAACAGCCCGTCCGATTCCGATTTGGATCGCCGACTATGTGCTGGCCAGTTACGGCACGGGTGCCATCATGGCTGTACCCGCACACGACATTCGCGATCACGAGTTCGCAATTCAGTTTAATCTTCCCGTTGTGGCCGTGGTCGATCCCGGCGTCGATGCCGGAAAGCAAATTGATCGAGCACTGGTGCTTCAAGGCAAACAGTGTTTTGCGGGCTCAGGCACCGCAATCAATTCAGGGGTTTACGACGGCCTGTCTACGGACGAGGTTAAGTCGGCTATCACACGGGCACTGGCTGAGCAAGGAAGCGGACGGGAAGCCGTAAATTACAAATTGCGGGATTGGCTCTTCAGTCGCCAACGCTTCTGGGGCGAGCCCTTTCCCATCCTTCATGAGCTCGACACCGATGGCCAACCAACAGGAATCATTCGGGCTGTTGCGGCAGAAGATCTACCCGTTAACCTGCCCCACTTAGAGGACTACAAACCGCACGGTCGACCGGAACCGCCATTAGGAAAGTCACCCGACGAATGGCTGTTTATTGAGCTCGATGGTAAGCGCTACCGACGCGAGACCAACACTATGCCGCAATGGGCTGGCTCCTGCTGGTACTATCTGCGATTTATTGATCCCGACAATGATCAAGCCTTTTGTGATCCAGTCAAAGAAAAAGCTTGGATGCCAGTCGATTTGTACGTGGGCGGCGCGGAACACGCAGTGTTGCATTTGCTGTACTCGCGATTCTGGCATAAGGTCCTGTTTGACCGTGGTTATGTTTCCACCTGCGAGCCGTTTCAAAAACTGGTCAACCAGGGCATGATCTTGGGAGAGGTAGAGTACACCGGTTACAAATGTGGAGATCGTTGGGTAAGCACTTCCGATTTGCGCAAGGACGAACAAGGCGCTTTGATCACCACCGATACGCGCGAACTGGTGACCGCGACCGTTGTTTCCGAAACACAGGTGACCAAGCAAGGCGATTCGTTCGTACTGATCGATCACCCAACCATTCGCGTCGATTCGCGAGCCCACAAGATGTCCAAAAGCCGCGGCAACGTAGTGAATCCTGACGAAATTGTACGCGAGTACGGTGCTGATTCTCTACGACTGTACGAGATGTTCATGGGGCCGCTCGAAGCCACCAAGCCGTGGAGCATGTCAGGCGTTAGCGGCGTAAGAAATTTTCTTGATCGCGTTTGGCGTATGTTCGTCGATTATCAATCCGACAGTTGCGAACTGCTGAGTGCGGTACAAGACGTTGCACCGTCACCGGAACAAAACCGTATTCGCCATCGGACCATTGCTGCGGTCACCCATGATATTGAGACGCATAGCTTCAATACGGCGATCGCGCGAATGATGGAGTTTGTCAATTACTTCACCAAGGAAGCCGTGCGTCCCAAAGCCGCCCTGTGCGATTTTGTACTCTTACTCTCTCCCTTCGCTCCGCATTTGGCCGAAGAGCTATGGCAGTTGCTGGGTCAGCCCGAGTCGCTGGCTTATCATCTCTGGCCAGTATTTGATGAAGCAGCCATAAAAAGCAATGAAGTGGAAGTGCCGATTCAGATCAATGGAAAACTGCGTGCTAGGATTACAGTACCGGCGGAATGTTCCAAGGAGGATTTGGAGCAACTCGCACTGGCTGACGAGCGGATCCGAGAGTCTCTAGCAGGAAAACAGATCGTCAAGTCGATCATCGTGCCTGGGCGACTTGTGAACCTGGTAGTGAAATAAATCGACTAAGATTCGACACTAATGCGTGAACCCCAAAGTGCCAAAGCCGACTTGCTCCGCGTGGATGCTGCGCGAACGATCGTGCTGCTGTGCACCTTCAACGAAGCTGAGAATCTACCCGAACTCTTCCAGCAAATATTTGCTGCTTTGCCGCGCGCCGATGTGCTAGTCGTCGATGACAACTCACCCGATGGTACGGCCGAGCTGGTGCGATCCCAATCGCAGTGCCTGAAAACGAGCACTAGCGAATGTTCGTCTAGCATATATCTGTTGCAGCGAAGCGGTAAGCACGGACTTGGCTCGGCCACGCGGGAAGGTCTGCAATGGTGCATGGAACGTGACTATGATTTTGTTATCAACCTGGATGCAGATCTAAGCCACGATCCGCAGTTCGCCAAGCAGATGCTGACGGCCTGCGACACTCCCGCATGCGATGTGGCCGTCGGATCTCGTTATATATCTGGCGGCGGCGTCGCCGGACTAGCTTGGCATCGACGGTTGATGAGTCGAGTCCTAAACGTTTATGCAACGAGATTGCTGGGGCTGCCGATCAACGATTGCAGCGGCTCGTTTCGCTGCTATCGAGTGGCTGCGTTACAAAAGTTGGATTTTAAAGCGTTGCGTTGCCCTGGCTACGGTTTTCTGGAAGAACTCCTAGTTGCTTTGCATCGCACCGGTGCCAAGCTAGTCGAAATTCCAATTGAATTTCGCGAACGATCTGGCGGGCAGAGCAAATTAGGTATCAGCGATGCGTGGGGAGCGATTAAAGTCATTCATCGGCTCGCATTTACTCGCTGAGCGGCTTGGTTGCTGGAGATTTACTTCGCTCCGATTTCAAGCCAGGCAGCACCGTCGCAGATTCGTCTTCAATCTGGCCTTCATCTTTCGAGGATGTTGTAAACTCAAAACTTAAGTGCTCGCTGATTCCGTCGGCAAGCGCGCCGAGTTGTTGGCAGGTAAAAAACACGAGCAACGGATACAAACAGCCCGCGATCGCTGCCATCACCTCATTCTTACCTAACAACATCAGCCACAGCATCATCACGCCGCTAAAGGCGATAAGCGTTTTTAAGAAGTAACCGGCCCAGGACTCGGCCGCTTCGGAGAACGAACGGAAAATCGCGCTTGACAGCGGGGCGAAAACACTACCATTATCCAGCATCGACAATAAAAACACGGGGAAAAGCAGGAAAGTGGTGACCATCATGCCAGCGATCTGAATGCGACCGGCTCCCTCGGACTCGCCGCCTAACCACATCCCCACGAGAAATCCTGGCACCATCGCAGCCAATAACGCTACCGTTGTTGCCATCATGTCGCCAGCATTTTCGAAGATGTTAAAGCCAGGCCATTCCGCAACTTTCTTTTGCCGATTGGCCACGGACTCGAGCAACGCTAGGCCGCTGCTCAGAAGTGGCATAGTAAAAAGCAGTCCCATCGCAGGTGCGCCGATGACCGTTAGTAGAATTACACCACGTCCAAAAAATCCTTCCTCTCGATTGTTGGCTGCAAATTGCCCCATTGCAAAAAGCCCCGCAAATATAATGGCGTAGCCCGCGATGTGAGCCATCGCGATCGGGTCTTTTAAAAAGCCAAAGGTCCGTTGAAGAAATCCGGCTGTATCAAAGTCGCCATCGTAGAGCCGCTCTAAATCCTCGTCGGTGACCTGCTGCTGCGCTTTCTCTAAGATTTGCGAAGCTCGCGATCGCTGCGACTCGAGAGTTTGGGGATGATGCAGTTCTTCGGCCGCTGCTAGGGGCATGTCTTCATTGGTCAGTTTCAACTTCTTCTTTTGCGGGGACCAATTCGGAGGTGGTGCGGGTATTTTAAATTCCAGATAGCAGTCTGGACACTTGATTTTCCTACCCTTATTCGACAGCCGGACATACTGCGCCGTTCCACAGGCAGCACACAGGATTCGATAGGAGGGATCTTTATCCACAATCTCTTCATCGGCAGATTGAATATCAATCAGTTTCGGTAGTCCGCTCAAGCCCTGTTTGGTCGTATGCCCCACATCCAAAGCGCTCAAATTGGGCAAGTCGATAGGATCGATACCTGCATGCGTTGCCAGGAGCTGGTTCTCTATGGACGCGGCTCTTGGGCTGGGATCAAGCTCTGCCAAGTCGGGTAGATCGTCTTCAAAAACCGATCGTTTAGGTTTCCTAGGACTACTACTCTCCGCCGGCTTCTTTTCAGTAGGGACGAGTGGAGCCAACACGAAATCGCCGTCCTGTTCGGCGTCATGCTGGCCTTCGGACTTAGGGGCGACGCGTTGGTGCTCTACCGTTTCGTGGGCATCCGCAGCCGCGCCGATTGGCAACTTGCGTTCCCGTTGCTTGTTGATTCTGGAAATGCGTTCTCGCTCCAGCGCCGCTTTCTTCTCCTCAAACTCTTGCTGTCGTGTGGAAACATCGGCAATCGCCGGCCCTCCCAGGTTAAGCCAGTCGTCATCGAGGCTTGCCACCGGCTTCAACTGAACTGGCTCGGTGGCAGCGTTCGGTGGCGACGTAGGTGGCTGCGGCTGCGGTGACACTGCTTTATCGGACTTGGTACGCAGCGAGATTCCGGGGACGGTTACCGCCTGCTGACAATTCGGGCATTTCACGCGGCGACCGGCGAATGCTGCTCCAGCCTTCAAGCGTTTAGTGCATTTAGGGCATTGAAAGTCAAGGACTTCTTCGTTGGGCACAAGTTTACTCAGCAGAAGAGTAGCGTGAGAGTGACTTACCTTTGCCGCTTACCATCCGGGAATTCGGAACCACCCGTGGCAAAAAGGCCTCGAGCAACGATCCAATCGGAAAGCAGCCGACTGAGCGAGCGCAACACATTCGCCAATCGGCTTTCCGTAATTCTAGCAGAAGCGCAGTCTCATTTAGGTTAGACGCTTTGGAACTAACAAGCAAATAAGTTCAAACAGTTTGGCTCAATCGCGACAGCTGCATCCCCGACAAATCGATGAGAATCGATGGAGTTCTGCTATTGATCCATCACATCGGTTTCACGGGCTTTGGCCGCTTCATTCGCTTCGTTTTCGTATTTCTTGGTTAATTCCTGCACGTCCTCCTTCAGCTTATCGCGATCGTCTTCGCCGATTTCCTTGTCTTTTTCGGCTGTTTCGATAACTTTGTTGGCGTCTCGGCGAATACTACGGACTGCAATCTTTGCTTCCTCGGCCAGCTCTTTAATTCTGGCAACCATTTTCTTTCGCACATCCGTGCTAAGTGGTGGAATGTTGATGCGAATAATTTTTCCATCGTTCTGTGGATTCAGCCCTAAATCGCTGGCAACAATTGCCTTTTCAATATCCTTGATCGTGCCTGCGTCATAGGGACGAATAACGAGCTGGCTTGACTCAGGTGCGGTAACAGACGCTAACTGCTTGAGAGGACTTTGCGAACCGTAAGCTTCAACGCGTACCGAATCTACCAAACCTGGATTGGCGCGGCCGGTTCTAATTCCACTCAATGCGTGCTTCAAGACGCTAATTGCTTTTTCCATGCGTTCTTCAGCATCGGTCAGTACATCTTCTACACTCATGGCAATTCATCCTGTAATTGAGAAACAACTTGTACTTGGATTGCGTGCACTGATGGCAAACCTAGGGGGTTAAGTGGTAAGCCAAGCCTCTAATCGGCTGTTTGGGGCGCCGGCCCAATCCGAGTTCCTACGCGCCCACCCGAGACAGCCTTTACGATGTTACCATTCTTCTTGAAGTTGAACACGAGCACAGGCATATTGTGTTCTCGACATTGTGAAATAGCAGTACCATCCATGACACGCAAATTCTGACTAATCACGGTGTCGTAGTCCAATTCGCGATATAGTACAGCATGCGGATTCTTTTCCGGGTCATCGCTATAAACGCCGTCCACCTTGGTAGCTTTCAAAACGATATCCGCTCCCAACTCTAGAGCTCGTTGGGTGGCAGCCGTGTCCGTCGTAACAAACGGGCTGCCAGTACCTGCGGCGAGCACCACAATGCGTCCTTTTTCCATGTGGCGAATTGCTCGGCGGCGAATAAAGGGTTCACATACTCCATCCATGCGGATGGCTGACATCACTCGCGTGCTGCAGCCGATTCCCTCAAGTCCTTCCTGCAAGGCCAGCGCATTGATGACCGTGGCCAACATCCCCATGTAGTGAGCCGTCGCCGCTTCGATTTTGGATCCAGCTGCGGTGGTAAACTGAGCACCACGCAGAATATTTCCACCGCCAACCACCAGTCCAATTTGGCAGCCCACTTCCAAAGCTTGTTTCACTTGCCCAGCAATGGCAAAGACTTCCTCCATACTTATCCCCCGCTCGCCAGACCGCGACAAACTCTCACCTGATAGCTTGAGAATTACACGACGGAAGTGCGGGGAAGCATCTTGTTCTGGCATGGGATTTTCAATGTTTTAGAAAGTAAACGAGCAAGTTGGCAAAGGTCGCAGAGGGCGTCGTTGGGCTGAACCAGCAAGGGCGGCTAAATAATGTAGTGTATCCGCTGGCGGAGCTTGGCTGCCTCTCGCGGTTGAGGGTTTCCAAAGATTTCGCGTTGATTTCAAGTCAATGTAAAGAGCCCGATACACGGTGCAAACCACGTTCGGGCTCTGAGATTTTCTTGTCGGTGGGGAACCAACAAGCAGTTCGGTGCGATAGCTCTATTCTTGTCCCAAAATATAGAGCACAAACTTCTTGACCATCATGCCGTGGCTCTTGGCAAAATCGCCGACCGACTGTTTGTCGTCTTTGACGAAAGCTTGAGCCAACAGAGCTCTCTCGGCGATGAACTGCTGCAGCCGGCCCTCAACCATTTTGTCGACGATATTCTCAGGCTTACCTTCCTTCAACGCTGCAGAACGCAAAAACTCCCGCTCTTTTTCAACCAAGGCTTTGTCCAAGTCATCTTTGCTGAGTGCGGCTGGGCGCATGGCTGCGATGTGCATCGAGACATCCTTGGCAGCCGAATCGTTGCCCCCTTCGACTTGTATCAAAACACCAGCGACCGTGCCCAAATTGTGACTGTAGCCTCCGCATGTGCCTTCCATCCTACACATACGGCCAACTTCAAAATTCTCGCGAATACGATTGAACAATTCGGCTTTCTGATCCCCGAGCGTCATGCCCGCCTTGGACGGCGAGGGAAGCGCCAAGAGTTCTTCCGAAGTCCGAATGTCGCCGGTCGACTTGGCGAGCCCTTCTGCCAAATCGTTGCAAAGCTTGATGAACTCTTCGTTTTGCGTGACCGGTGCGCTCTCGCACTTCAGCTCAACAATGGCGCCCGTGGGTTTATCCAAACCACAGTACAGTCCAAAGCGACCAAAGTCGGTAGAACGCGTGGCAAACTTCTCAGAAACTTTTTCACCGCGTTGACGCAGTATGCCAATCGCCTTCTCCTCGTCTCCACCCGCTTCGGTTAACGCGGACTTGCAATCCATCAACGGCAAACCCGTTCGCTCGCGCAATGCTTTTACCAAAGTTGCAGTTATTTCAGCCATTTGCTACTCCTCATAGCCGTATCGAAAATCTGTTTTAAGTTTTGGAATTAGCTGCCCGCTTCAACACTCGCAGGCTCCGATGATTCTGCCGGAGCGGTCGCTACGGTGGCCGCTTTCGATTCATTGGCGGCTGCATTCTTCTGAAGCTCAGGATTCTGAGCTTTACCTGCTAACACCGCGTCGGCCAACTGCCCAAGCAGCAACTCAATCGATCGAATACCATCGTCATTGCCAGGAATCGGCAGATCGATCGTCGACGGATCTGAGTCCGTGTCGATCAACGCCAGGGTGGTAATCCCCAATCGCTTGGCTTCCTTCACTGCGTTGCGTTCCTTCGATGGATCTACCAAGACCAAACATTCTGGCAGACGGTTCATCGAACGCAAACCATTCAAGTTCCGATAGATCTTGCGGTACTCGCGGTTCAGTGCTGACTGCATCTTTTTCGAATAAGTGTTGATCTCATCCGAGTGCATGATCTTTTCGAGTTCTTCCAGACGTCCTAGCCGACTACGAATTGTACGGAAGTTGGTTAACGCACCACCCAACCAGCGTTCCGAAACAAATGGCATGCCGCAACGTTCCGCTTCTTGCTGTACGGTCTCAGATGCCTGTCGCTTTGTACCAACAAACAACACCAAGCTACCGCCAGCCGCTACCTGGTTGAGATACTTCTTTGCACGCAAAAGACCGCGTAGTGTCTCGCGGATATCCAGAATGTGAATCGAATTCTTGCGTCCGTAAATATACGGAGCCATTTTCGGGTTCCAGCGGCTCACTCTGTGGCCAAAGTGAACCCCCGCTTCGATCAATTTCTTTACGAACTCGCCTTCCATATTTCTCACTAACTTTCTTGCCTGCTAGCAATGTAGTTCAACCGAGAGCTGATACCACACAGACTCGACATTCGAGCCTTCTGCTTGATGCAGACGACATTGAGGGTGAACCACCCGCCTAATGGGTGGAAAGTAAATCCAGTTAGACAACGCGAACTTCGCGGAGCTCTGGACAATTTGCAAGAGAATAGCCGTTGGATGTCAGTTTCGTCAACGCTTAATTGCTGCCACCACTGGAAATCCAAGAGTTCCATGGATCTTTCCAAGCCGCAACAGCCAGCAAACGAACTCATTTGAGCTTAGACTTTTGCGAGCCAAGTTGCGGCAAGGGACCTAACGAAAGTTCTCAGGGCTTGACTTTATCAGGTTTGTCCGGGCGAGCCTCGCGATTCATCTTCTCGAGTTGCCGCAGCTCTTTCTCTGCTGCTCTGTCGCCTGTGGGCTTTTCGTTAAACTTCTTAGAAAATTTTAAGGCCCCCTCGGATTGGAAGTCTTTCTTTCTGATTTGATCTGAGAATTCATCGCGGAAACGTTCGCGATCCTTGTCCTTAAAGGTTTGAATCATAGGGCTGAGACTAGTCGGATTGTCCCTAGCCACCGATTGGTTCGAGCCCGCATCGTTGACTTCCAGCTCCACCGGTGCCGAAATGCTGCTTGAGGTTTGAGCAAAACCTGGAGCAACATCTTCGGCTGGGCGAATATTGAGCGACCAACTATGCAGCATGCCAAAGCGCTCGCTACGGGTGCCGCGGACCTGGAGTTGCCACACGCCTTTGGCACTCTTGCCGTTAAATTGAGCCAAGCTCGGTTTCTGCTTCAATGCTGATGTCGTCAGGTAGCTACCTTGAAATGGGGCTTGTGCCTTGGTGATCGGAACCTGCGATTGGTCATCAAACACCGTTCGATCAAAATTATCGCCACTACCGCCAACTTCAGCGAACAACTCTACCCGCTCACCCTCTGGGCTGGTTAGGTACGCATCTAAATTGCCGGTCTGCGAATGGGTTATCGTTAATCGCACATCGAGATCGCCCACCACCACGTCATCGGTTATCTCAATTTCCGAGACAACTGATTTTCGTGGCGGCAAGACCTCCGCTGTTGTATTGCTAAATTGCCCACCCATCATGGACTTGGACCGCGAAACTTCGGTAGGCGTGAGCAGGCCATCGTTATTGCTATCGAGCGCCGCAAATTCCAGGCTCTTTTCATCCGTCCAATCCTCAGTGAACTCAGCCATCGCAACTTGACCATCCTGATCCAAATCGAGTTCCTGAAACCACCCTGGCAAATCGCCACCATCGGTCTCGACCGCGGCCTGTACTTCCGTCAAGTACTCGGTCAGTTCGTCGCGGGTTATGACATCGTCGCCATCGGAGTCGATTTGAGCGGAAGGCAGACCCATGTTGTCATGCTCTCGCGAATCCAGCGTTCCGTTTCGATTGCGATCGAAATGCGTCAGCATGGTGTACGCCAAGTAGTAGGCTGCCGACCGACTACTTCTGTCATATCTTCCGCTAGGTTGCTCGGTCGGTCTTTCGACACTAATTCCAACACGCCTGGCCCGTTGAATCAATTCCAGCGAAGCGTCTTGCAGCAATCGCCTGCGGGCGTAGCGCTGCGTCAATTCCATTCGGCTTAGTCGATCGTCTTTATCGAGATCCATTTCGAAGGGGTCGTTATGAGTCCATTTGGAGTCCTTGGCTTCGGCGCGATCGATAACGCCGTCTCTGTTTTCGTCGTAGCGTCTCAGAATTTGATCGGCTTCCTCAACATCATCTTGAGTATATTGGTACTTAATTTCCGCCAACCCAAATTCCGGGACCAATGTTTGCTCTTCGTCTGGTTCGAAGGAGCGGATGGAGCTTTTGCTCTCTGGAACAATGGGCGCACCCGAGACGCCATTTTTCAATGCGTGATAAATGCGGGCTGTCCGGAGAAGTTCCGAAATCGAATTGGGACGGTCCAACGAAAGACGCCTGCTTTCAGCGATTCTTTCTAGAAACGGACGCGATAAAGACGTAATCTCGCTTGGCTCGATAGATCCATTCCCATTGCGGTCCAATCGCTCAAGCGACTCGCGCAAGCCCGCTTGTGCGAAAAGCCAATGACCTGAAAGCATAACGGAGAGAATCGCGATGCAGGCAGGTACTGTGTGTTTGTAAGACATAAGTTTTGGCTTTGTCCGTTACAGTTCTACAGCTAAGACTTGGATGGTAGGAAACGGTCTCTCAGGATCGGATCGGCGCTCAACGACCACTACGATTCTTGAGCATCTCCAGGAACTGAGCACTTTGCGAAGCCCCGGATGAGGACGCAGACGAACTTCGACTCGAACTACCGCGTTCGCTCGATGAACTGCGGCTCGCACTGCCGGTTTGAGAGTTCGGCTGCAAAATCGACTGTAACAGAATGGCATTGCTCGAACTCAATACCTCCACAGTCTGCTGGCTGCGTTGATCGATTGCCTTAACCAGCTGTTCAACTTCTTGAAAAAGCTGGTCCGGCGCGGTTACGATTAGAGAATTGCTTGGTTCATGGATCGCTATTGTCATCATTGGTTCGAGCGCGCGAGAGTCAGAACTGAGCTTGGTTTTCTTTCCAGGCTCTTCATTCTTGTTTCTGGAATCGCGACTGTCCGGCTCGGGATTTTTGGCCACTGGTGCTGGTGGGCTACCAGGTTGGGGCACCGCAGGCTGTCCACTGCGAGCACTAGCGACCCTGCCAGCAAAAGCTTCGCGAATCGAGTCGGCCATCTCAGTTGCGCTGGTATAGTTCAATTCGATCACATGGGCGCGACCGTAGGTCATGACCGACGCAATACTGTTGTCTTTGTCGATAATCTTCAGATAGTCTTCAATGCGTTCTATGTCGTTGGTGGTACCTTGGGCGATCAAGCGATTAAGCCGCGAGTCTGCGACGACGGTCAGCGAACCGGCCATCATTGTCGTCGTATCGTCGCGGGATGTGACGATGCTTCCCAGGAAGGAGCCGGGCGAGGCAACGTATCCATTGACCAGCGTCCCGGCTTCGCCCTCTTTGGCCGTTTCACCACCGTCCAGTAATTCTGCCAGCATTCGCAGCGCATCGTCCGGTCGACTGTACTGCAAATAAAACACCACCGGAGGAGAGGGCACGTCATCGCTGGGGCCAACAATCGCGCGTAGATGCGTTTCGAATTGATCAAGCGCAGCAGAATCGTCGGACTGGACCAACAATCCACGCGCGGTCAGTTGGCAGTGTATCATCGGGACGTCTGTGTTCGGACTCTCGGACAGCACCCGAGCCTCCCGCGTCCGTCGTTCATTGCCGACGGCCACGAATCGAGACTCAGGCTGGACTGCTTGAGCAACGATCCGTTCCTGCCGCGCGGTTGTCTCATCGTCTGAGGCTGGATAGAGTACGATCGCGTTGGCTCCTCGCCAAAACCTGGCTGCTGTTTCTAACAATTGCTCCGCTGTCCTACCGCGCAATGGCAGTATTCTGAGTGTTTCACTCGACGTATTGGAGCTGCTAGTATCCAAGCCAGCCACGATTTTCTTTATCTGTTCGATTTGATGTCGTTTCGCGCGGACAAACAGTCGCATATTTCCAGGATCCGCGTCAATTTTCGGTGTGTCTACAGCCAATTCGCGCCCTCTACTCTTCTCGGTCGCAGTTGGTGGCTCCAACATTTCCTCCAGTAGGCTGATGGCGAAATAGGGATCGATGGACTTCAGCGGTATCACCTCGAAGTCAGCTTCCGTGGCTTGTAGTTGTTGAACCGTTTGTTGTATTTCTGCCTGCACATCGGGCGAGGCCAATGCCACGATAGTACCAGCCTGCTGGTCCATGGATAGCCGCAGCGATTTGCCTGCCAGCAATGTTTGCAACACGTTATAAACGGTCTCCACATTCCCGCCCTCAACCACATGCGATCGCAACTCGGTTACGCCATCGCTGGTCGATACAACCCCCTGCGGTTGGTCAAGCGATTTCACTAACCCTTCGATCAGATTGACTTTTTCTTCAACCCCAGAAACAAATAGATGCTCCCCCTGTAGATCGGCTGATAGGCTGACGTCTATGCCTATCATTTCTCCGGTCGCCAAACCCAGGTGTGGCCGGGCGACGGTCAATATGTCCTCTGCGGTCACGTGCATCAAGGTAAAGGTTTTCATTTGCAATCCATCACCGAGACCCGCCGGCTGGAATGCCTCCAACACCGACTTGACACTCCGCAGCTTGGCAACCGTATCGGTAATCAACAATTGCTTCGTGCGACTGAAAACAGTAGGTGACGACATTAGGTTCAGTGGGGTCAACTCCTCCAAGGCCTCTGCCGTTTCGAGCTCCCCCAGCGGGAACATACACTTGACGACTTCGTAGTCGTCGAGCTCGGCCAGCTCCGCTGGTGCTACCATCGTCGCCAAAGTATCAAGTTGCCGCATACTGCCCGAATTGTTCATGTTGATTACAGCCAGCAGCCGTCCGCCTCGAACCAACGTAAAGCCCTGTGGCTGCAAGAACACATTGAGCCGCGCGATGGCCGCTGTGGTCGAATAGCGGTTGCTGTCGCTATAAGAAAAGCTGCCCGCTGGCAACTCCTCATAATGCAAAGCCAAATCGCACTCGTCGGCAATCCACCGGATGACATCGCGCCAAGGCGTTCGCTCGAACGAGAATACCAGACCCTCCATCGGGTTAGCCAGTGCTTGAACTGCCGCGGCGGTACCGCTTGAATCCTGAGGGCTTGCAGGCGTCTGGGAGTAGCCAAGCGCTGCGAAACTTAAACTGCAAACGACGGCCAACCCCACGGTTGCAGGGCGAGATATCGACTTCATACTTGAATGCTCTATAGAGAGTGGAGCGGTTTAGCAGGTGGGACGTTTAGGTGGGAAAGATGTCTCTACCTTAATCGAAAACCAACACCAAGTCAAAGCGCATCCACGGTCCCCATTAACCCAAGGGAAGAATAGTCGCCACTAGATCGGACTTACCAAGCTGGCTCAACTGAGATCTTCCGCCCCCTGAGCACGGACGGAAGGCCCAAATGCGTTTTCTACAAGGCACTTCGATTGGGCACTTCGATTGGGCACTTCGATTGGGCACTTCGATTGGGCACATCGATTGGGCACTACGATTGGGCACTACGATTGGGCACTTCGATTGGGCACTTCGATTGGGCAATTCGATTGGTCAATTCGATTG
>JBGSTP010000329.1:0-7755 GCA_041736515.1 Pirellulaceae bacterium | reverse complement strand
AGTGCTGCCCGATTGAGCTGATCGACTAGGAAGCCATAGCCGCGGGTGAACTGCTCGGTCGTCGCACAAACATGGTCAGCGAAGTCAACAGACTTTTGATAGACCAGCAACTTCTCGAAGTGTAAAGTCATCTCGCTGCTCCGGGGAAGAGAGTAGAGCAGTAGAAAGTAGACCGAGTAGAGGGGGAGAAAATCGAGCCGCCATGAACGTCTTGGTCCCTGGAGAATCTCCCGGTCTTAAACGCTCTACTGCTCTACTTTCTCCCCTCTACTCTCTACTTCGGCTTTCAGCCGAAGTCGGGCTGGCGGGATTTGAACCCACGACCTCTACCACCCCAAGGTAGCGCGCTAGCCAGGCTGCGCTACAGCCCGATTGTACTCATCTAACACCATAGACTCTTGAGTTTCTAGGGTGTATCGGATTCTTGTCATCTGCGAGGAACTAAACCGCAGCATTAGTGCTACTAACTAGACCACGGCTTTGGTGCACGGCAAATCAGCCGCGCACCATAGTTTGAAGAAAACACAATGCAATAGTGTCACAAACGTTGGCACGCTCGAACCATTCAGAATATTGGGGCTATTCTAAAATTGGATCAACCAACAACAGTTTCGTCCACCCGCTAGTTTTTTCTCAGTCGAGATTGTATCCGCTAAAGCATTCTCCGCAACGGCTTCTTGCATTCTGCCAAAATATGGAAACGGCTCGACGCTTGTTCAACGTGAAGCTGAACGCCGGAGTCTCGTGAACTCCCGGACTCGCTCGGTCAATGCGACTTCTGTTGGCAATCGCTCCATGGAACTGGCTCCATAAAAACCATCTACGTTTGGCAGATGATCCAGAATGGTTTGCGCGTGTTCGGGCAGTGCGATAGGTCCGCCGTGGCACAGCACGATGACATCATCGCGGATTCTGCGAGCTGCCTCTGCAATTTGTGCTATCCGCGGTATGCAGTCGTCGAGCGACAGGGCTGTTTTCGCGCCAATAGTGCCGCACGTGGTAAGTCCCATGTGTGCGACAATGATGTCGGCCCCTGCAGCTGCTAATTCCGCGGCCTGGCATGCATCGAAGGCGTAGGGCGTAGTCAGTAGATTCAGCTCGTGCGCTGCGGCAATGCACTGCACTTCGAGCTCAAATCCCATGCCTGTTTCTTCGAGATTGTGTCGGAAACTGCCGTCGATCAGTCCGACTGTCGGGAAATTCTGTATGCCCGCAAACCCCATATCGCGGAGCTCGAGCAAAAACTTTTCCCTTAGCAGGAACGGGTCTGTTCCGCAAACGCCTGCCAACACTGGTGTGTGCGTGACCGCAGTCAAGACCTCGTGAGCCATTTCCCGGACGATTTCGTTGGCGTTACCGTAGGGCATGAGCCCCGCGAGCGAACCACGTCCAGCCATACGATATCGGCCAGAGTTGTAAATTACGATCAAGTCGATCCCAGCAGCTTCCTCGCACTTAGCGCTTAGTCCAGTGCCCGCTCCGCCGCCCACTAGCGGCTCGCCGCGCGATAGCTTTTCGCGAAACCGCGCCAGGATAGTCTCTCGTGTATCAGCCAACAGTCGCCCTTTCGTTCCTGAACGTATCCTGTTGGCTCCGCAGCTCAGCTGGCCAACCGGTCAAAAACTGTCACTCTACCAGCGTACACCGACCCTGGCAGCACATCCGCAGGTTTTTTGGCGTCCGTTTGCGGGCAATTCCCGAAAGGCTGACATTGGTAAAACCCCTCGAATCCTCCAACGTGAAGCTTTGCACCCAAATTTAAAGTAATCGGCTGTATCAGATAGGCGGCTGTATCAGATAGGCTGATACTAACGAAGGTGTGCTGGAACCATCGCTGCGGGAAGGTTTACTCCAATCGCTTCGCCGCAGTAATTTTGCTCGAGTTTGGCCAGTACTAGTCGTTACACTCGTTAGTATTTTACATTGTCCGCCCCACGAATTCGCGCGATCTGCAGAATTTGATTTGCCAAAGGGTTTCATTTTGTTTTCGTAGTGCGAATAATCAGGAAGTCCAGATCAGCCGCTAGAGTCGGTTTGGGTCTGGTATTTGGAGAATGCTCACAGGACCGGAATCTCAGATGCAAACGAATTCGACACTGGATTGCTCGAAGAGCTACGTTTTCGCCAAGTCAATAAAACTCGTCGGAATAGCAGTGTTATGCGGAATGCTGATTGAATCTAGCCACCTGCAAGCCCAAGTATTGCCGTATCCGGCGCCATTGACGCAGCCCACGCCGATTCAGGTGCCCTTGCAATCTGCGCCGCATGTGACAATGAAAGCCGGTGCAAGTACGCTGAATAAGAGCCATAGCGGCGACACTTATGTAACATTGGCCGGTGGATTGAAGTCGGTCTTTGACGGACGGGAGCCCAAATCGTTGCAGGAGCTCAAAGCTCTCGAATTGCAGCAGTCGTTGGTGGCAAAGACGATCGAGAAAGTTACCGTTAATGTGCAACAGGGGTCCGCACAGGGCAGCGGTGTGATTATTACAGCCGACGGTTTTGTTTTGACCGCAGCACACGTGGCTGGTGGAAAAGACCGCGATGCCTATGTCATGCTAAGCGACGGAACCCAGCTGCACGCGCGCACGCTCGGCATGAATCGCGATAAAGACGCTGGCTTGTTGAAGATCGACGATCCGCGAGTTACCAATTTCTCCTTCGCTACGATTGGGCGCAGCGGCAATTTACGGACTGGGCAGTGGTGCATCGCGGCGGGACATCCAGGTGGATGGCAGGCCGATCGCGGTTCCGTTATTCGTGTGGGCCGCATTCTCAAGATCGGCAAGAGTTCCACCGAGAATGATGCTCACACGCTTTTCACAGACTGCGCCTTGATTGGTGGTGACAGTGGTGGACCGTTATTCACATTGGAAGGCGAACTGATCGGCATCCATTCTCGGATTGGCACGGATGTTGAAGACAATATGCACGTCCCGATCGATGTCTACGCATCGAGCTGGAATCGGATGGTCAACAAGGAAGTGTGGGGGATGCTGCCTGGTTTTCGTCCGATGATTGGAGTTGTAGGAACCAGCGGGGACGACCGTCCGCTAATCGCGTCGGTTACTACGGGTGGCCCGTCAGATGGCGAACTCATGGTGGGCGACTTGATTCTGTCGGTTGACGGCAACGACATTTCAACTTTCTCGGAGCTACGGGCAAGTGTGGAGGCATCGATGCCCGGAGATATCCTCATGCTGCGCGTCCAACGGGGCGGACAGACATTGAAGTTAGCCATCAAGGTTGGCGCACACGAGGGCTGAAATCAATGGGAAAAAACTGTCGAAGTCCAGGTGGTTCGCAACGTTGCCTGCTGGTTTTGATTAGACTATTACTTCTGGACTGGAGTGTGACCGCAGAGGCAAGCCAAGGTAAGCCAGAGCACTACTGATCAATGGAACTGGGAGGACTCTAGTTCAAGTCGAATCTGTTATGGAAATGAATGGAGTGGCAAGAAAGGAATCTTCCACGCGTCCGCGCTACTCTTTCAGTGAAAGTGCATCGTGAAGTATTCCTCATTAAACGGCATGCCTGGGACAGCTCTTCATCGCATGGTCTCCTGTGGTGTGGTGGCCATGGCGATGGCCCTAGGATTTACCATCTCCTGGAAAAATCCCGTATTTTTCCGCACGTCCCAGCCTACGGATATTGCGCAGTCGCAGGAAAGCTCTGTATGTGTTTTCGGACCATCGGCGGCAAGCGACGCTACCGATGCGATTAACTTCGTTCAAGAGCCGTTAGGCCGGACCAGTTATCGGCCGGATTTTTCACGTGGTATCCGACGCGTCAATCAACGCGATAATAGTGCGATGTTGATGAGCTTTGCGGAAGTGGTCGACAATGCGCGTCGTAGCACGGTTATGCTTACCGATTCAAAGGGCGTGCAACTTGCGCTTGGGGCAATTGTGGGAAGCAACGGTTGGATCGTGACGAAGGCGACGCAGTTGCCGCCAACTGGAACCACCATAGCGCGACTTTTCGATGGCGCTGAGTATGTTACCCAAGTGGTTCAAAGAGTGGCTGATGTTGATTTAGCGCTACTTCGCATCGAGCGAACCGATCTGCCAACCATTCAGTGGGCTGACGCCAGCATTCCGCAGCGTGGCTCTTGGTTGGCGACTACAGACCTGAAACAGTTGCCTTCGGCAGTCGGTGTTGTAAGTGCCGGAGCACAGCAAGTCAGTCCGGCCAAAGCCGTTCTGGGAGTCAGCCTGCAGAACACAGCCAGTGGAGTTACGGTGCTGAACGTACTACGCGGCACCGGAGCTGACGAAGCGGGGTTGATGATTGGTGACATCATCCTGGAACTCAATGGCGCCCGCGTAAGTTCGGAGGATGAATTTAAGGGTTTGATCAGTCCGAGAGGTAGGTTTAGCGACCTTACCAAGCCATCCGGCAGCCGGACAACATTGCGCGGGGGAGATATCGTACGGTTGACGATTAGCCGAGCCGAACGGGTTTTCGATGTTCACGCTCGATTAATGGACCTTTCGAGCGAGCTGCACGAGGAAACTGAAATGGAAGTGAACGGAAGAATCAGCGCGCGAGCCACGGGATTCAACCGCGTATTTACGCATGATACCGTCCTCGACCCGAACCAGTGTGGCGGTCCTCTCTGCAACTTGGATGGTCAAGTTGTAGGACTCAATATTGCTCGAGCTGGTCGCGTTTCCTCCTATGCCCTGCCCGCGGATATCGCTCGACCGCTAATTGAGCAGTTGATCAACCAAGCCACTTTGGTTTCGCGACCCATGAGCGCACCTCAGGCGGATGCCGTGCGTTAGGCTCATTCGAAATTGAGTGTCCGATTTGTTGTGAGCAGGAGGGAGCTTGCTAGCGGTAACGCGCTGTAGTTCCGTATTATTCACGACCTAACCGTGAATTTTGAATTTGCCCAATTGAGTGCCGACGGCGCGGCAGACACTAGCCTGGGATGCGAGTCGACGCGAGTGCCAGGGTGTGGTACCACGCGCAATACGTTGCTTGGCGTTGCAAAAGTTGCAGCGCCTGAGTGTCTAACCAAAGTCGATGCTTGGCTACATTCTGCTATACTTCCCGCATTGGATTTCGATGTTCCGTGTGGAAGGCGAAGGTATGGATGTGTTAATGGTGGCGGCCATTGGTGTCGTCATAGTTTTGGTGTCGATTCTTCTACTGCGACTTCACCCGCTACTTGGCTTGTTGATCGCGAGCCTATTTGTGTTTGCAGCGACGCCCCGCTCGATTCTGCTGAACACCGAATTGAAGTCGAAGCAAGTCGAAATAGTGGACTTTGCGGCGGGCGGCTTGGTAGGTCTCGATTCTGCAACCGCAAGAGCGGGGAAGTACTATTTTCTGCGAGACTTGCAATCCGGTATCGAAGATCCACCCGGATTGGTATTAGAGCGAGCCACTCATGCTCAATTATTAGAGTCAGTCGAGCAGGGTGGCTTGTCAGTGGCTGCTCAAGCTTGGTTTACTGCGCAGCAGGGAGGTCCAGTTCTTGGGCGGCAGGACAGGCTAGTTTCGGCGGCCGACGTCGCAGAATTCGATGCTGCGCGTTGGAAAGGGATCGGAGCGAAACTGGCGGATGGATTTGCGAAAACGTTTCACAAGCTCGGCATCCCTGTCACGATGGCGGCGATCGTCGGAGTGTGTCTGTTGGAGAGTGGGGCAGCTGCGCGACTTGTCGCCGCGATTATGTCGCTGTTCGGTGCGCGCGGTACAGCGCCATCGTTAACGGTCAGTGGATTTATTCTCGGCGTTCCAGTATTTTTCGATAACGTGTTTTACCTGCTGTTGCCGCTCGCCAAAGCTGTGGGACGACAACGCCCTGAGGGCTATTTGGCTGCAGTCATGGCAATCATCGTTGGTGCCACCATGGCTCACTCTTTAGTGCCGCCAACGCCCGGTCCCCTCTTGGTGGCTGAAACGCTGAATGTAAGTGTAGGCATGATGATGATGGGGGGCTTGGTCGTGGGTGGAATCGCGTCATGCATAGGATTTGCCTATGGCATGCTATGTACTCGCTGGATTCAACTGTCGCCGGAAACGAGCACCGCTGGGCCAACGGCGCGCCACACGGATCGTCCGGTGCCATTGCTGTTGGCGGCGCTTCCCATTGCTGTGCCCATGGCGATTCTTGGGGGCAGCGAGGTCGTTGCTTATATGGCTGAGTCGCGCGGTCCTAGTTCTAGGTTTGCAGGCTTGCGTGAGTGGATGGAGATCGTGAATGATCCAGGATTAATCTTCATTGCAACGGCCCTGCTTTCCATTGCCTTGCTGCGATATTACACCACTCGTGCAGTAGTCGGTCAGTCGCTTACGCGCGGCATTGCCGACGCTGGCACAATAGTTCTATTGACGTGCGCTGGAGGCGCTTTTGGGGCTTCGTTGCAACAGCTCGATCTTGCAAATGCGATCGGCAGTCGTTTTGCGGGACTGACCACACCTTGGGGCGTGTTGTTCACTGCGTTCTGCTTAACTACCATTATTCGCGCTGCACAGGGGAGTGCCACCGTTGCCATGATCACATCGGGGTCGATTGTGGCGCCGGTAATCGCGACAATCGACTTGCCATTCCATCCGCTGTATGTCGCGTTGGCCATTGGATGCGGCTCAAAACCGCTGCCCTGGATGAACGATAGTGGATTTTGGCAAGTTGCTACGATGACCGGCATGACCACTGGACAAACGCTCAAGACGTTTTCAGTTGCTTTGACATTGATGGGAGTCACAGGATTCGCGGTAACACTGCTAGGAGCCTGGCTGATTCCTCTTATATAAAGCGCTAAATTTTATATAAAGCGCTAAATTGAGCGAAGTTGATGAAGAGGTCTGGCTGTGTCTGTAAAAAGGCAAGAGTAATTCATGGAGGAAACCGGCGTGTCGGCACGCGGTTAGGGCCTAGCGCGAGTCGCCTGCCAGCCCGGTTTCCGAAAAATTGTACTGAACGTACGTGCGCGTGTCCTGGACCATTCTAGGGTCTGCTCGTAGGATTGTGAACCTGACAGTTGATGCCGAGTCGGGCAAGAAGCCGGCCATCAGCCTCACTTCCCCCGAGTCGATCCACTGGCTTTCCTTTTGCCCGCCGGTGAGACAGCAATCAGGTATTTACGTGTGGACGAGCGTAGTTGCGACGACAGAAACGGTTTAGCCGATGATTTGAGACAAGTTCTGGGCTATCTCAATTTCTCTTCGGGAAAAATTGATCTTAAGACGCTTGCGTCGCTGAATCGCATGTACGCTGCTGCGGTGCCAACGACACCGTTCGAAGGCATGCCCGCCTGGTTGCAGATTCAGCAGTGGCTGCAGGATGAACTAGCTCGACTAGCAGAGAGCAATGCGGCATTCTCTAACTCCGAACAGGCCGCTGCGCTGTTGGAATTGCTGTGGCTGAATTTTTTGCCAGCATACCTCGACTTCCATCGCGATCTTTTGTTCCATCAAGCGCCGGAAGCGATCTTTAATGGATTTTTTCTTGGGCGAGCCATGGAAGCGGTGCTCAGTCAGGGTGGACCTTGGGATCAGGTGGATCGCATCGTACCAGCGGCTATCGCGCAGCTCAATGACTTTGTTGGCCACCGTCCGGTGGCGGTACTCGAGGGACGTCGGCTGGAACCATACGCGCATGAGTGGTTGAGACCAATTCCGATCTACGTTAGCGGCATTGGGGCAACGGCGGGATTGTATGAAGCGGTTGTAGTGCGCTGTATGCAAATCCTCGAAGCCACCGATAACGAACTGTTGCACCGGGCTAGTTTCGACTTGACA
>JBGSTP010000146.1:0-31502 GCA_041736515.1 Pirellulaceae bacterium | reverse complement strand
GATTCAGGGCGTAGGCGGCTAACTGCTCTTTCGACATCGACAGTTCGACCTGAACCTGCGTATCATTCAAAGCTTGGAAAAGATCGAGGTCGTCCGATGGATCACGATTCGAAAACAACTGCCGAGGCGGAATAGCAGGGGTTTGTCCTACTAACGCCTCCGCAGTCAAAAACCAGATCATTAAAATCAGAAGTAGAGGGCGCATTCTGACTAAGGGCCCCCGATGGTAAAATCGGCTTGGTCAATTTCCAACTCACTCCACGAACCACCAGTCCATCCAATTTGACAATCAGCCCGACAGTACATTTCAGTTGCCCCATTGCTAAAGACGGACAGCACTTCTTTTCCTAACCACCCAACACAGCGAGCCTGCTGAAGAAGCGCGCTGCGTCCCATCCGACCAGCGCGTCGGCGCATCCGCGGTTATACTATATCTGAGCTTCCGCACCAAGCTCGTGCGCCAGCCGCAGTCCCTATTCCGCCTCCCTCCCGCCGCCCCGAATGTTGCTCTCATGATTGGTCGACACATCCCAGCTGTTCTTTCGACGTGGCTTGTGCTGAATGCCATTTTTGCGGTTCGCGCCGACGACGCGGCGCGCATCGCTTTTTTTGAACAGAAGATTCGGCCGGTGCTCGTCGAACACTGTTACGAATGCCACTCCGCGAAATCCGAAAAGCTCAAGGGCGGTCTGCAACTGGACTCCCAAGCCGGCTGGCAGGCCGGCGGCGACAGCGGGCAAGCCGTGATTGTGCCCGGCAAGGTCGATGAGAGCTTACTGATGCAGTACCTCCGCTATGCCGATGGACTTGAAATGCCTCCCAGCGGCAAATTGCCCGACTCAGTGCTCGCGGACTTCGAACAATGGATTGCATCTGGAGCGGCTGACCCGAGAACGAACGTGCAGTTTGAAGCCCAACGCGGCGACAAAACCTGGTGGTCCCTGCAGCCGCTGCGCAAACATCCAGCGCCAGGCCCGGCTGACGCTGTCGATGGATCAAAATCGATCGATGAATTCATTGCGTCCAAACTGGCGGAACATAACCTGACTCGAAATCCACCCACCGAGGCCAGGCAACTGATTCGGAGGATGAGCTACGATGTGTTGGGCCTACCGCCAACAGCCCAGGAAGTGCAGGACTTTGCGGTCGCCTATGCAGAGGATCCGCAGCGGGCTACGGTGAAACTGGCGGATCGACTGTTGCAATCGCCGCACTATGGCGAGCAATGGGGCAGGCACTGGCTGGATGTAGTGCGATTTGGTGAGAGCAATGGCTTCGAGCGCAATGTGATTATCGATGACCTATGGCCCTTTCGCGATTATGTCATTCGCTCCATCAATGCTGACAAGCCTTTCAATCGATTCATAATCGAACACCTTGCGGGCGATGTCGTCGGCAAAGACGATCCGGATATTGAAATTGGCTCGGCCTTCCTGGTAGCTGGCCCGTATGACGATGTGGGCAATCAGGACGTTGTCGCACAAGCCAACATTCGCGCAGCCACGCTCGACGAAATCATTACTATAACTAGTGGGGCTTTCTTAGGGTTGACCGTCAATTGTGCTCGCTGCCACAATCACAAATTTGACCCCATACCTGCTGAAGACTATTACCGATTGCGGTCAGCTTTTGAAGGTGTCAAGCACGGGCGACGCACCGTTGCCACCACCGCGCAGAAACGAAACCATGCCGACGCCACGCAGCCCCTGAGCGCTGAAAAGAAACGCCTAACGGATCTACTCGAGCCGATTGAAAAGGCTGTCGAGCAACGCCTGCTCGAGGCGCTGAAAGCCACGCGGTTTCCGCGTCCCAAAATCGACCCACTGTTGACCGAAGAGCGTTTCGACCCCATTGCAGCCAGACATATCCGCCTGGCGATGCATGCGAGTACAGACAAGCCCAATTCCGCTGTCGGCTCGCGACTTGTCGAAGTCGAAGTTTGGACGGCCGGCGAGGAACCGCGAAATGTTGCGCTGGCAATCCACGGTGCCCAAGCCATTGGAGCTCGCTCGACAATTGCTGAGGATTTTCCGAATGCCTATGGCCCTCAGTTTACCATCGATGGCCAAACTGGCGAGCAATGGTTTATTGGACAACCCGCTGAACTCACGATCTCACTGGCTGACGTCGCGACGATCGACCGCGTGACGCTAAGCAATGCCAAGGGAAAGAGCATTCAGGACAAAGCCCAAGGAGCCACCCCGTGCGAATATGAAATTCTCGTTTCGATGGACGGAGAGCGTTGGCAAACGGTGGCTAGCAGTTTCGATCGCGAGCCCTGGTCGCAGGCTCACGCCATCGAACGCTTGCGACAGCAGAGCCTTTCGGGGGAAGAGACACAACAGATCCAGCAGCTAAAATCGCAAATTGCCAAAATCGACCGGCAACTAAAGGAAATTGCGCCGTTGCCAACCATGTTCGTGGGACTGCACTCGCAACCAACCGAAGCGACGCGTTTGCACATTGGCGGCGATCCGATGAAACCCGGTGAGGCCATTGCGCCAGCCAGCCTGGAAGTACTCCGCGATGCAGCGCCAGGGTTCGAATTACCCCTCGATGCGCAAGAGTCGGACCGCAGGCTGGAATTGGCCAAGTGGATCACGGCCAACGAGAACCCATTGACCGCCCGAGTGCTAGTCAATCGTGTCTGGCAATATCACTTTGGCACGGGCATCGTCGACACTCCCAGCGACTTTGGTTTCCTGGGTGGCCAGCCCACTCACCCCGAGCTGCTCGACTGGTTGGCAACGCGCTTGATTGAAAATGGTTGGCGACTTAAACACCTCCACCGCGATATTCTGTTATCGCAAACCTATCGTCAGTCTGCAGAGGCGCATAGCGAGGGCCTTGCCGTCGACAAACACGCGCGGCTGCTGTGGCGATTTCCGCCGCGGAGACTGGCGGCGGAAGAAATTCGCGACACGATGCTGTTTGTATCCGGCCAGCTGCGTGGAGTTGTTACATCGGCCACGGATTCGTTAGCGGATGGGCCTGGATTCCGGCTGTACAAATTCACGCAAAACAATGTGTGCACCTATTTCCCGTTGGACAGCCACGGCCCGGAAACCTATCGCCGCGCAGTGTACCACCAAAACGCGCGCGCCAGTGTGGTCGACTTGTTGGCCGATTTCGACTTGCCAGACAATGCGTTTGCGGCCCCGGTAAGAGCCAGTACGACGACTCCCTTGCAGGCGCTCACTTTGCTGAATCACCAATTCACTCTCGACATGGCTGCAGCATTAGCAACCCGCGCTGCGGAAGGCCAGTCAGCGCCTTCGCCGGAAACCATCGTCAACAACGTCTATGCCAAGGTGCTGCAACGCGACGCCACGGCAGTCGAACGAGCGGCGGCAACGCGATTGATTGCGGAACATGGCGCAGCCGCTTTTTGCCGCGCCGTATTGAACTTGAATGAGGTACTGTATGTGGAATAACCTAAGTCGTCGGAGCTTTCTCGATAACATGAGCACTGGACTGACTGGAGTTGCCTTGACTCAGTTGTTCCGTCAGCCTGCTTCGGCTAGTGGCGCTGTCGACCACGCTCCGAAAGCCAAACGCGTGCTGCAGATTTTTTGCCCGGGCGCCGCTTCGCATGTCGATCTTTGGGACTATCGCCCCGAACTGGTCAGATATCACGGCAGTCCGCTACCAGGAGCTGAAGGCGAGGTTTCCTTTCAAGGCAAGAACGGCAATTTGATGAAGTCGCCTTGGCCATTTGTGGCTTGCGGACAGAGCGGAAAAATGATTTCGTCGATGCTTCCGCATATCGGCAAACATGTCGACGATATTGCCTTCATTCACTCGATGACATCGAGAAGCAATACGCATGGCCCAGGCTGCATTTTCATGAATTCCTGCTTCACACGCGAGGGTTTTCCAACGGCTGGTGCTTGGGTTAGCTTTGCGTTGGGGTCATTGAATGATAACCTGCCCACCTACGTGGCAATCCAAGATGTTCGGGGCGAGCCTCCCAACGGAAAAGCCAATTGGAGCAATGGTTTTCTTCCCGCGCAATTTCAGGCGGTCACGATGTCCGCACAGCAGCCGCTGCGCAACCTGGCTTCTCCCGCCAGTGTGCCTGCAGATGAAGAGCGCGCGACACTGGATTTCCTACGTTTTGCTAATGCGGAGCATGCAGCCCAGCGGGCCAGCAATGATCAATTATCAGCCCGTATCGCCGCCTACGAATTAGCCGCGCGAATGCAACTCAATGCACCCGCTGTCAGTGACTTGTCGCGCGAGACGCAGCAGATGCATCGATTGTATGGCACCGACGATGCCAATGAATTAAAAGCCGCTTACGCCAGAAATTGCTTATTGGCGAGACGATTCCTCGAGCAGGGAGTACGCTATGTCAGCCTATACTGCGCTTCGCGAGCCAGCTCGGTAGACGGTCTGTTGAACTGGGACGCGCATAAGACGCTGAAGGCAGACTACGAACGCCACTGTCCGATCTTCGATCAACCCACTGCAGCGTTACTAACCGACCTCAAGCAAACGGGGCTTCTCGACGACACTTTGGTAGTTTGGTGCACTGAATTCGGTCGCATGCCCACCCATCAGGATGGCACATCGGGCCGAGATCACAATCCGGATGCCTTCACGACATGGATGATGGGCGCTGGCACCAAAGGTGGGGTCAGCTACGGCGCGACGGACGATTTCGGTCGTCGCTCGGTGGAGAAGGTCGCCACCGCTTACGACTTCTATGCCACCATGTTGCATTTGCTTGGACTCGATCACGAGAGACTTACTTACTATCACAATGGAGCCAAACGGCGGCTGACCGATGTCCACGGTCATGTGCTTCACGACATCTTGAGATAAGTGTGCTGTAACCTGCTGGTGATACCCGTCTGCCCATAACCGCTTGGCCAATGCTTCGCTCGGCTAATGCTTCGCGTTCAGGTCTCCTTTTAACTGGTGTTGCTCGAGCTACAATGAACGAGGAAGTTGGGATTGACGATTGCAGTCCCCTTTTTGTTCGTTGGCAATTTAACGGAACCGGCAGGCGTGCGTATTTTTTTCGCCCGGAACCAACTGTTGTCCGGTCGGCCTGCATGTTGCCAGCGCAGACTTGGCTCACATTATGAAAGTGGCGTTAGGTGACAGAACCTGATTCGAAACCCCAGGCAGCGCCGTTGGCGTCAACCCCGCTCACCGATTGGCACGTTGCACGCGGGGCGCGCATGGCTGAGTTTGCTGGGTTCAGTATGCCAATTCAGTACACCTCGATTGTCACCGAGCACACGGCTACTCGGCAGGCGGCCGGATTGTTCGATATTTCCCACATGGGTCGATTGCGATTTGAAGGTCCACGAGCGCATTTGCTGTTGGACCATTTACTCACGCGTCGCGTCGCAGACATGCGGCCAGGAATGATCCGCTACTCGCTCATGTGCAACGAAGAGGGTGGCATCCTCGATGATGTACTCATTTCTAACCTGGAGAGCCCGAGCAGCCAGCAGTATTTCTTGCTGGTGGTTAATGCTGGCAACCGCGCAAAAATCCTAAAGTGGATTCAACCACACTTAGCGGACTTTCCCGATGTTGTCTTTCGCGATGTGACGGACGACACAGCCATGATATCAATCCAAGGCCCCAAAGCTCTTGCTGTGACAGAGCGACTCTTCGCGACTAAAGTCGGTGGGCTAAAATACTATCGCGGCTTGGTAACCGATCAGATGAGCAAGCCGTGTATTGTTAGCCGCACAGGCTATACCGGCGAGGACGGCTTTGAATTAATCGTCCGCTCCGAGGATGCAGTTCGCGTGTGGGATAACCTCATGCTATCCGGAAGAGAACATGGCATTGAACCTGTGGGGCTGGGAGCACGCGATACCCTGCGTCTAGAGGCGGGCATGCCGCTGTACGGCCACGAACTGAACGAATCAATCGACCCGTATTCTGCTGGATTGGGGTTTGCCGTTTCCGTGGGGGATCGAAATTTCTTGGGCTCCGATGCCCTGATCAGGCTCAAACATCAACCCAAGACGCAAGAGCGCGTAGGCATCAAAGTATCCGGACGACGCGCTGCTCGCGAAGGCGCTGCACTCATCGACTCGGACAATCGCGGTGTCGGCTTGATAACCAGTGGCACTTTTTCCCCCACGTTTCAATGCCCGATTGCCATGGGTTATATTGCCAGCGAGCTTGCCACGGTCGGAACGGCCATCGAGGTCGATATCCGCGGTACTCGAGCCATGGCTGAAATTGCAAGCCTACCGTTTTACCAAAGGGCTTGAAATAATTGAGTATTCGGTAGCCGCTAAGCATCCAGGCGATGCGTCCTTCCAGTCGATTTCCTTTGAAACGAAACACAACTTAGACATTCTTGCCAGAACAGGATTTTTAGATGCAACCAGAAGAACTAAAATACAACCCATCCCATGAATGGGTCGGAGTCACGCACGAGGGCGGAAATCAAATTGCCGTGATTGGCATCACCGATTTTGCCTTGGAGCAACTGACCGACCTGGTTTATATGGCCCTGCCCAAGGTTGGAACCCAAGTCAGCTATGGTACCGAGTTTGGCGAAGTCGAGTCGGTCAAGGCAGTTAGCCCGCTCTATAGTCCTGTGGACGGTGAAGTCGTGGAAGTCCACAGTGAATTAGTCGATCGGTTAGAGAGCCTGGGCGAAGACCCCTTCGGGAACGGCTGGATCATCAAGGTCAGGCTGGCTAGCGACGCAAAGCTCGATAGGCTGCTCGATTATGCTGCCTACAAGAAGCAGTGCGCTGAAGCATAAAAGGTTTGGCACACAATGGCAGGCTATGCTTTGTTGGATTGCGCTCGCAGCGGTTTCGAAAACATGGCTTTGGATCAACGGCTACTCGAGGCCGCATCGGAGTTGCAATGCCTGTTTGTACGGGTCTACCAGTGGTCGGAACCCACTGTTTCGCTGGGCTACTTCCAGCCCTATGCCGAGCGCGACGCACATCGGCCTAGCAACGGGCTGGCTACGGTACGAAGATCCACGGGCGGCGGCGCAATTGTACACCACCATGACTGGACCTATTGCGTGGCCATGCCAGTGAGCTTCCTTTCCCGTATCGACAACGACTCCGGCGCTCGCACCGGCAACGTAGGCGCCGCGCCAGCTCTGTACGACTGTATTCACGATGAAGTAGTCGATTTTCTCAACCAGGCTGGATTCGCGGCGAACAAGTGGAACAGGACCTGTTCGCCTGCCACAGCTCAAAACGAGCTTCAAAGACAGTTTTTGTGCTTTGAGCGACGAAGTTGTGGCGATATTGAACTTGGCGGCCATAAAGTCATGGGTAGTGCGCAGCGACGCGGGAACCAGGCGATCCTGCAACACGGCAGCCTGCTACTTGCCACCAGTCCCTTCGCGCCAAACCTGACAGGACTTGCGCATTGGCAGGCTGGTGAATCAGCCATTTTTAATTTCGGAATTTTCTTGCATCGGATTGCCAGTACGCTAGAATCGGCGACCAGACAGGAATTAAACATAATCACTGCTCTCGAAGAATTGCCTTTTCGCTGGCATTGGCCAATTGATAGCAAGTATGCGCAGGACGAGTGGACTCAGCGCCTGTAACGCAGATCAGCCTCCCCCAGGAAGTGCTACTTTAGGGCTAGATTCCTTCATAATGCCGCTTCACGGGATGCAATGCTGAAATTAGGCCTTGTATTCGCGACAAACACCAGTGAATAATGAATCCAGAAGGCGTTGCTTCTCGTACATGGAAACTTGCCAGCTAACATCTCGTCTCGGTTGTAACTATGATTTAGTTGCAACCTTTGAGGGTGACTTATGCAGATGCACTTGAAAGTCGTGACCGGCGGTCATGAAGGAAAACTTATTTCGGTAAATCACGACAAGTTCCTGATTGGCCGCAGCGACGAATGTCATGTTCGTCCCAAAAGCGAATCGATCAGCCGTCGTCATTGTGCTTTCATTCGTAAAGAGGGGCGTATTCTGCTCGTCGACCTCAAGAGCCGCAATGGAACCTACGTAAACGAGCAGAAGCTCGACCCATCCAAAGCCAAAGTGCTTAAGAACGGCGACCACATAAAGGTCGGGAAGCTCGAGTTTATTGCTGTTATTGAAGCCGGTGTTGCGAACGTTAAAAAACCTGAAGTGAAGGACATCAAGGACGCTGCCGCGCGCACTGTCGCAGCAGCGACTGATGACAGCCGCAACGAAGAAGTAGATGTCAGCAGCTGGCTGGAAGAGGCGGATACCTTCGAACGCCGCGAGACGGCCCCAGAGACGCGTCAGTTCCAGATCAACCCCAGCACGGATTCGACCGTGATGGAAATCAAAGCAGAAGAAGAAACCAAAACCAATCATCCCAAGGCTAAACCTGGGAAATTGCCGCCTCAGTCCAAAGCGCCGACCACGAATAACTCAAAAGACGCCGCTTCAGAAACGCTGCGCAAGTTCTTTAGCGGGCGCTAGATTTGGCTTCTGCTCACTCAGTTTCATCGCTACAAACCTGCCTGGCCGCAGGTTTGTTGCATTTTGGACCTGCTCTCTCCTGCGGACGGCCCACGCGATCGACTTATAATGGTTGGTGTGGAGAAATTTTCCCACAGGGCTAGATCCTCTTTTCAGAAGCGTAGCGATGAGTCAAAGCAGCTCGAATCGTTTTGCTGCACTGGCAGTTTTCTTAGTGGCGGCAACCTCCACGACCGCTGGCATGCGGGCGCAAACTGAGTTCATTCTCGAATTGCGTAACGGCATGCAAATAGGTCCTGGCATCGGCGAGAAGGTCGATTCCATTAGTGCAAAGGCATCCGAGCGAGTTAGTCCAGGTAATGTCAACGGCGAGCCGATCCAGTCGCTGAACGACGGCTTGCGAATAACGTTTGTGAATCGTTCGGCGCGCAACATCATCGCCTTGCGAGAATCGACAGCGCGGGCAAGCGAGAAAATCATCCTTGCCTCCGATGGCGAAGCGGCTCAGTCCGGAAATTCGCCAGCGATCTTAGGAGTTGTCGAAGTCACGGCATTCAACAAATATGGCCGACGTCGTTACTCCTTTATGACCACTAGAGGTCAAGTCGACGTGCTACAGGGTATCACCGTGATCACACCCTTGTTCGCAAAAGTAGAAGTCCTGCGGACTGGTAGCGAGGCCTTTGTTTGGGACCAGCGCGTCATTACCACTTCGATTCCCCCCAAAGACTTGCGAGCCATTCTTCTGCAGGCTATCGATCTTAACCAATCCAGCGAATGGCTGCGACTGGTCAGCTTCTACGAGCAGGCGGAGCGTTACTCGGAAGCTCAGGAGATAATGACCGAAGCCCTGGAAAAATTCCCTGGCGAACTGGCCGACCGTGCTCCAATTATCACGCAGTTGAATCAGCTCGCCGCCAACCAAAAATTCGAGGAAATTCGACTTCGGCAGAATTCGGGCCAGCACGAGCTTGCCAAGAATCTGCTCGGCCAATTCCCCATCAATGTGCTCTCGGCCGAGAACCAATTGAAGCTCGATAGTGAAATTAAATCCTTACAACAAAATCTTTTGCAGATCGCGGATATCGATCAGTCGCTGAAAGCACTGGTTGCGAAACTGCCCGAGCCAGAACAACAAGTTGCATCTGCGATCGCGGATGAGATCTCCAATGAAATCAATTTTGACTCGGTAGTGCGGCTCGATGACTTCCAACGTCTGCGTAAAGATTCGTCCGTGCCGGTTGAGAATTTGATCGCGTATGCGGTTGGCGGTTGGACTCTGGGAAGCGGCTCTGGTTTAGACAACTGGGCAGTTGCCAAATCGGTAGTTCGAGTGCGCGAGTTGGTGCAGCGGTACCTGACTGTCGCCACGCAGGCCGAAAGAGCACAAATCTTGCAGGAGTTGAAGGGACAAGAAGGTGCACAGCCCCCATTGCTGGCCAAGATTATTTCCACGATGAAGCCTCCGCTTGCAGCAGCTCCTCACCAAGCGGGCGATCCGCAGGGCCTGATTCGGCAACAAGCACAACTGACGGGCTTCGGCCCCATCAATTACGTGGTGCAACTGCCGCCTGAGTACAATCCCAACCGCAAATACCCTTGCGTATTGGCGCTGCCCGGTAAGGCGGATTCTCCGGAATTGGAAATCAATTGGTGGTGTGGCATGCCTGTCGACGTAAGCTCAGGACAATACCGATTCGGGCAAGGAACGCGTTATGGCTACATCGTGGTATCGCCAGCCTGGATGACCGACAAACAGACAGAGTACGAGTATACTGAAGGCGAGCATGCGCGAATTCTAACGTGCTACCGAGACGCCCTGCGTCGGTTCTCCATCGATACCGACCGCGTGTTCATTGCCGGACATTATGACGGTGGTACGGCTGCCTGGGATCTCGCCTCGTCGCATCCGGATTTGTGGGCCGGCGCCATCATGGTTTCCCCCGGTGCGGACAAACATATCTTGCATTACAAAGAGAACCTACGCACTTCGATGCGCGATATCGATCAAATCCCATTAGGAACCTACATCGTTTATGGCGACAACGACGGTACGCGCACTGTGAGTTTCATGGGGGCGGTAGCCACATCCTACCTCAGCAATCCCAATTACGACTGCGTCGCGGTCCAATACAATGGCGAAGGACGAGTTCGCTTTGCTGCCGAACTGCCGCGCATCGTGGAGTGGATGGAGTTGAGTAGTCACCGACGAATTCGCGCGATGAGAAATATTGAATTCCGTACCATGCGCAATGGCGATCGTTCTTTCTATTGGCTCGAAGCTCCGTCGATCATCCCGGATCTGGCAGGCAATGCCTACCAATTCGAGCCGAAGAATTTCGGAGTTTTTGATGCAAGGCTACTCGATTCTGCCGGCAATGGCGTCCAGATCAGCAAAATTCCATCACCCAATCATGCGGCAATTGTTTGGCTGACGCCAGAAATGGTAGACTTTAGTCGCCCAATCACCTTCATCAATTCCGGGCGTAAAACGGTCCAGACATTGGAGCCCGACATCGAGGTTATGCTCGAAGACGTCAGGCGGCGAGGCGACCGCCAGCATTTCTTCTGGCAGAAGGTCGCGCTCTAGCGCCAATCTATTTTTTCGATCGTGGGCCATGGAAAGCTACAATCTCCATAAATCACTGGGTGCTCTGGTTGCATCCGACTCAACACTCTTTCGTGTCTGGGCACCTACCTGCGACACACTGATGCTGGAGCTTCAACGAGAATTCACGGATGCTCCACCACCTATCGAGCGCTGGCCCATGGTGGCACACGACCATGGATTCTTTGAACTCTGCCTCCCCGAACGAGTCGCAGGCAGTTGCTACCGTTTCGTCTTTCCCAATGGAATTGCCCGCCCTGATCCTGCCAGTCGCTTCCAGCCCGATGGCGTCCATGGCTGGTCGATGGTCGTTGATCCTCATAGTTATTCCTGGCAAGACGACGACTGGGGCGGTGTCCCCAAGCCGAAATTGGTGATCTACGAATTGCATGTGGGTACATTTACTGACGCAGGCACTTACCTGGCTGCAATCGAGCGACTCGTCGAGCTAAAAAAACTCGGAGTGACTGCCATAGAACTGATGCCCTTAGCGGCGTCTGCCGGTCGCTGGAATTGGGGCTACGATGGCGTGCATTTCTTCGCACCGCATCATGCCTATGGCTCACCCGATGACTTACGGCGATTGGTCGACGCAGCTCACGAGATCGGTTTGGCCGTCATCTTAGACGTGGTGTACAACCATTTTGGTCCGGAAGGAAATTATTTCCGGGACTTTGGACCCTACATTTCCAACAAACACAACACGGCTTGGGGCGATTCACCCAACTTTGATGGCGATGACCTGCAAGCGGCCCGATTTGTCCGCAACTATTTTATCGCCAACCTCACGTATTGGATCGACGAGTATCACTTCGATGGCCTACGTGTCGATGCGATTCATTGTATGGCGGACAATAATGAACCGCATATTGTCACGGAACTAGCCTCGGCGTTTGACCAAGTGCGCAGCAGGTGCCATCGCCCCTTGCATTTGATCGCGGAGTCGAACGTCTACGACAGTCGAATGTTGCAGTCAAGAGAACGCGGTGGACACGGCTACGACGCACAGTGGTGCGATGACTTTCTCCACTCGGTTTTCGCAGTGGTGCGGCCCGGCGAACAGATGTCGCAGCGGCACTATGGCCCAGAGGACATGCAAGCGACTCTATCCCGGGGTTACACCTATCGGGGTTCGCTGAGCCGACCAAGCGAGAAGCTTGCTCACGCTGACAACTCAGCGCGGGCGGACCTCCAGTCGCTGGTCTTCTCCATACAAAACCACGATTTCATTGGCAATCATCCACTCGGCCAAAGATTGCATCAGTTGACGTCACCCGATGCGCACCGAGCGGCGGCAGCCATGTTGTTGCTGTATCCAGCCATACCGATGTTGTTCATGGGGGAGGAGTTTGCCTGCGACCGACCGTTTCATTTCTTTGTAGACTATGGAGAGCAGTACCTCCGCGAGGCGGTGGAGCGCGGACGGCGGGCCGAGTACCCGCAGCACGATTGGACAAACGGCGCTTCACCACTAGCGCCCGCGGCGTTCCTCGCTTCCAAAATCGGTGCTGCCGATCGGGGCTGTGCCGACACATGGGCTTGGTACCAATCGCTATTGGCAATTCGCAAAGACTGGCAGCAACTCGGATTGCTTTCTAGCCATAACCTTACCGCTAATTGGGACGCAGACCAGAACCTCGCTCACTTGAGCTATCGCATGGAACATAACTGCTATTTTCTAATCGCTCGGTTAAACGGCCGCCATGAGCCCCACCAGCCAGTTTCAATGGCTGTGAATGGGACAATCTTGCTAAACCAGAACTGCTCGCAGGATGAAAGTACCCCCAGCATTACCTTGAATGCCAATGCAGTCCTGGTAGGATCGGGATTCGTTACGACAGGCTGAGCTCGTTTCAGAGATCGCCGCACAACACTTGGTGCCAACTTCCTTCGAATACCTTCAAAAAATCGGAAATAGCCATGAGTCCTTTTTGTATATGGCCAACAACTGGTTCCGGTGTTTTGCCGAATCCCTGGCATGCAGGATTTGCGAGGTGCTTGTTAGTTTGTGTTGTTGGAGCTTTTGCAAGCCCAACCAACTCGGTCTATAGCCAAACGAATGACGGCTTAGAACGACTTCGAATCGACCAACTTCAACAGAGCGATTCGTTGCTCCAATCGGAAATTAGCAGCGCGCGAGTCGATAGGCAGGTTGAGGTAACACGGCTGGAGGGTCGAATTGCGAAACTTGAAGAATCGCAGCGCCAGCGCACGGGAGATACAAGCAGCAGTCAATTCGCCAGCATTCTTAACCTGATTGGGAGCGCCCAAAAGGACCACCAAGAACTCTTAGTTCGAGACTACGCGCTCGCGTTGGAGATCGAGACTCTCGCAGCACGGGCGGTGGTTCTGGAAAAAACTCAAGAAGTGAAAAGTCTGGAGCGGTTGGCAAGCAAGGGAATGGCCTCCAGCATTCAACTCGACCTACAAGTCATGCATAAGCGCCGCGCTGAATTGCAACTCAGTCGATTGCAAAAGCAGTTAGCCGGTCTGCAACACACGTTTCCTCGTTTATTTCCTGCTGACGGAGCAACAACTACCGCTACGACAGCCAAATGAAGATAGAGATCCTCAAAAGCAGCTACTTTGCGCTGCTTGACTGAAAGAACTGTGCTTTCTCGGCCAGCGGTTGGCGTTCAGGACTGGCTAGTAAACTACCTACTTCGCGTGGCAGATCGGTTTCGATGATGTCCGCTCCAACATCGAGCAACTTTCGGTACTGCGATTCCAAACGCTTCATGCCCAGCGCTGGATTGGCCGTATAGTCGCGATCGATATTCCGTGAAGTCCCCACCATGCAACTTGTTCCTTTAGCATGGATCATTGCCAGCAATTCTCGGTCCGTGGGAGGTGTGTGACCAACGAAAGCGATAATGCTACTCCACGGCACTCCTGAGCTTTCAAATTGCGAAAACTTCTGGCGATCTCCCATCATAAACTCCATCATGATTTTGGGGTTGCGCCGGAAACATGCCTGCGCATCCTTGACGCTGGAGATGATGAGCATGGCATATCCCTCCGCATGATGTTGTTCGATTTTGTTGATTCGAGTTTCCAGCGGCACGTCCTTCTGATCCAACACCAACACCGTTTTACCGCGCGCCCATTCGAGTACTTCGTCGAGCGTTGGAATCGAGTGTTCAGTTACAGCGCCAGCTGCATCTTTCAGACGCAACTGCTTTAGCTCCTGCCAAGTTTGTTTCGCAACTGTGCCGCTACCGTTGGTAGTTCGTTCAAGAGTTGCATCGTGCAGCACGATGACTTCACTGTCGCTCGTAAGTCGAGGATCGATCTCGAGCAAAGAGTAGGTGTGCGCTAAAGTCGCTTCGAAGGTCGCGATGCAATTTTCTGGCAGCCCCGGTCCAGCTCCCCCGCGATGAGCGCTGATCAAGGGAGACGCATCAGCAGTGTAGCGAAACAACAGCTGCAGTTCGGCAGGCGTGCTGGGGGTAAGCCTATGGAGCTGTGGCATCGATGTGGCTGGCGTGGCTTGTGCCTTCAGAGCCGAGACGGGGGGTACGGCTAGAATCAATCCAAGCAAAGCGACTTTCAAGTATCTCATGGCGTAACCGTTCTCGGAATGAAGTGACGGCGCGGGCAAAAAAATAAGGCGCCCGTCTCATAGAGACTGCAGCATCCCGGCAGTGTACCGTAGCCTGATCCTCTCTGAAGCAACCTGAAGGCCCCGCTGGGATTTTATCTTGACAACGGGGATGGCCCAGCAGAGGGGCCTGAGTTCATTTTCCGGGAACCTCTCGGCTTTAAAAGCTGTCTGATAACTTAACGAAAATAACTTTTCGACAGGATCTCCAGCGTGGGGAAAGCATTGCTCCCTTATCAGCGACATTGGGAAAACGAGTCCACGCTGAACAGAATCCACGTTCAGGGGTTTCACCTGAGCTTGAGTTTTTCGCTTCTCGCGCCCGATATTAGCGTCTATCCTGCCGAATAGAGTATGGTGTGAAGCGAATAGAAACCAAACTCGATTTGCTGGGTTTGATTGTTAGTCCGTAAGTTTAAAGGTCGAATTTAAAGTCATGGTTACGAAATCTGGCCAATCCACTAGCACAAATTGCAAGCAGCCAGCGTCCAAGTCGCTTGGCTACGACTTTGCATTGCTAGGGCTAGTTGCCAGTGAAGCGCGAGTGGACATCATCCGTCAGGCGGCCCGCGAAACGGCTGCCCGCATTCAACAGGTAGCGAGCGAAGATGCCGACGAAGCAGACCAGTTGCTATCGAGTTTAGCTTCAAGCACCTATCGCTTGTTGGACCCACGGAGACGCAAAAAATCAGGCGAGCGAATTCAGCTGTCCATCGTTGGCGAGACTGATTTTGAACTGCAGAAAAGCTCGCGAACTCCCTTGATCAGTTTCGCGCCTATGGCTAATTCCGCCCAATTCAATTCGCTTGTGCCTGCGGAGCTAGTTTCCTTGGCTTCAGAATCGGACAAGCGTCGCGAGAAAGTCCGAGTTGGCACAATCGCGCTAAGTGTATTGCTGTTGATCGCCTCAGCTGGATCGGCGCTATGCATGCTTGCGGCGAACTAGCCCTACGTCAAAGTCTGGAATTCTCTGAGTGCGTGCGAATACTTGCCTCTAGTGCTAAAGGCACTGCAGCAAAGGGATCTTTAACCAGCTCCACTGCTCAAACACAATTGTCAATCTGGACCGAGCGCTAGCATGGCTCAGTTACAGGCTCGGGAGCGAGCACTGCTAGGTATGGTTGGAGCTTGCCGATCTTTCGGCCCAGTTGGACACTCGGCCCATTCACAGCAATTCGCTCTGAATATTTAGTCATAGCCTACGGAACGGCGAATCTAAGCACCGCTGCTAGTCTCGCGGGTATAATGAGGAAGCTTGGCCCGACACCGATTTCCAGCCCCCTGTGACAATGACTGCAACTATGACCGCGACAGCGACCTCAACCCGTCCCGCCAATCTGGCTCAACTCCGCGAGAGTGGCTGGAAATCCAAGACGGTGAAGCAAGAGATTCTAGCCAACTTCACTCGCATGCTTGCTGCGGATGAAAGCCTTTATCCAGGTATTGTTGGCTACGAGGATACGGTCATCCCTGAGATCAACATTGCTTTGTTGGCTGGGCACGACATGTTGTTCTTAGGTGAAAAAGGGCAGGCCAAGAGTCGATTGATGCGCTCGCTGGTTTCATTTCTCGACGATGAAGTTCCCTTTTTGGATATTCCAGGAGTGGCAATCCATGAAGATCCGTATGCACCGATAACTTCGGCCGGTAAACAGTTCGTTGCGCAGCATCCGGAGGACCAGGTACCCATTGGCTGGTGGCCACGCGCCGAGCGATACGCGGAACGCTTGAGCCCCGGCACCAAATTTGCCGACATTATCGGCGAGATCGATCCCTCCAAACTCACCGGTGGTGTGAGCATGAGTACCGAAGAAGCATTGCACTTCGGTCTCATCCCACGGATGCACCGCGGCATTTTTGCGATGAACGAGTTACCGGAACTCGACGAATTGGTGCAGGTGGGCTTGTTCAATATCTTGGAAGAGCGCGACGTACAGATACGTGGATATCCAATTCGTTTCGATCTGGATATTTTCATTCTCTTTTCTGCAAATCCGAGCACTTACAATCGGAGTGGAAAGGTCATTCCACAGCTCAAAGATCGCATCGGTTCGATCATTCAGACGCACTACCCGCGCGAACGGGCGTTGGGGATTGAGATCCTCCAACAGGAGGCCAAAATCGAGCTGGACGGCGCCTACCCGGTGCAGGTCCCGTACTTTATGTCGGAGATTATTGAAGAGATCACACTACAAGCTAGGAAGAGTAAGTATGTTGATCAAGCTTCCGGCGTCTCGGCCCGCTTCAGTCTAGCGAACTACCGAGCAATGGTGGCCAGCGCACGGCAACGTTCGGTGATATTGGGCGAGACACCTGCAGTTCCGCGAATCAGCGACCTTGGTCATCTTTATTCTTCTTCGCTAGGAAAGCTCGAGCTGGATTTGATGGGCAGCCATCAAATGTCCGAAAAGCAAGTCCTGGACGCGCTGATTGCCAACGCGATCAAGATCGTCTTCGAACAGTATGTTGAGCAATTCGGACTTGCTGAAATAGCGGAGATCTTTCGCAAAGGCGTGCGCATCGAAGTAGGTGACATGTTGCCCAGCGCAGTCTACGCCGAAAGATTGCAGATTGTTCCTCCTGCTTGGGACAAAGCGTTTGAGGTCAATGCCAGCGAAAACCCGGCCATACGAGCGTCCTGCGTCGAGTTTGTGTTGGCTGGCCTGTATTCTCTCGATCAGATAAGTCGCGCTCAAAAGCATGGCAAAGTCCACTACGAAATCTAGCATAACGAAACCTTTGACATGTCGCGAAAATCGAGCCTAGGTGGTGTCGTTCACACCTATCAAAAATACGATCCCGCCAAGTTCCCAAGCCCTAACAAACCTCCTCCGGATCTGGTCTCTCCAGCATTCGAGCATGCATTGATGTATGGTCATTACCGAGAGTTGACAGAAGAGGAACTCGCTCGAGCTGTTGAATTGGACCCAAGCCAAATCGCCGGGCTCGGGCCAAGTATCGATTTCTTGCGCGCGCTGCTCGAAGAACGCAAGCGTAAGATCCTAGAAAAGTACGAAGCCAAGTCGGTTCAAAAGAAAGCAGACAAGCAGTTTGCCACAACAGCGCGTCGTGTAGATCCCCCCAAACCACTACGAGGTATTTACAGGAAAGCCATTGACGAGCAGCAAATCTATTTACTGGAAAGAATCTACTATCAAGTAGGCGACGACACCGATCGCTTTGCAGGGCAGCTTGTCCAAGTGATTGAGAGTCTAGGCGACAAGTACCAAATCGACGAGTTGGCAGCGAAGTACGAGTTCGTGGGCAACACGGGCATGTCGATTCCCCAGGCAATCGAAATCAAGGAAGACTTAGAACAGATCGATGACTTGCTCACGCAGCTAGAAGAGGCCGCGAAAACGGCGCAGCTTGGCATCATCGATATGGAGAAACTGGGACAATTCGCCTCTACCGAGGACATGGCCAGCCTGGAAGAAATGCGCAACCAGATCGAGAACCTCGTGCGAGAACTGGCCGAACGACAGGGTCTAGATCGCGATGCCGCTAGCGGCGCATTCCGGCTAACTCCTCAAGCCTACAAATTGTTCCAGGGGCGATTGCTGGAACGAATTTTTTCTCATTTACAACCAGGCCGCAGTGGGCGTCATACAGGGAGGATCATAGGAGAGGGAAGTGTCGAGCTTCCGCAAACAAAGCAGTATGAGTTTGGCGATAGTTTGGCCAACATGGACACGACACAGACTGTGATCAATGCGTTGCTGCGCGACCCGACGGCGCAGCCGGTGCGATTGAAAACCGCAGACATCGAAGTCCATCGCACCCGCAATTCGCCCAAGTGTGGAACAGTGGTGATAATGGATATGAGTGGTTCGATGCGGTACGACGGACAGTACATCAATGTCAAACGCATGGCACTGGCGCTTCAAGGCTTGATCTCCAGCGAATACCCCGGCGATTTCTTGCGTTTCATCGAAATGTACACCTTCGCCAGACTACGTTCAGCTTCCGAAATCGTTGAATTAATGCCCAAGCCCGTAACCATACACGACCCTTGGGTTCGACTCCGCGCCGACATGAGCCGCGACGATATTAGCGAGCAGCAAATCCATCCGCACTTTACGAACATTCAGCACGCATTGCGTCTGGCAAGACAAAACTTAGCAGGGATCGATTCGGCCAACAAACAGATCATCCTCATCACCGATGGTCTCCCTACGGCGCATTTCGAAGACTCCATGCTCTACATGCTTTATCCGCCGGACAAGACCACCGAAGAGGCAACTATGCGCGAAGGAGCCTTGTGCCAGCGCGAGAATATCACCATCAATATGTTCCTCGTCCCCAGTTGGTCGCAGTCCGAAGAGGACATACGATTTGCGTATCGATTAGCTGAGAAGACTCGTGGCCGCGTCTTCTTTACTTCAGGCAAGGATCTCGATCGTTGTGTGGTTTGGGACTACATCGACCGCAAACGCGAGATTCTCGGCTAATGTCGGTTCGTACTGCGTTTTCTCTAACACTGGGTTTTCTCTAGCTCTGGCTTTACTCTCGCACAGCCTGACACCATGCATGTTGACCTTCCCTCCCCTGCCCTTCCGCAATTAACTCCGCGCGCAGTCGAGTCGCACAAGGGTGACTACGGAAGCGCGCTGCTAATTGGCGGCAGCCGTGGTCTGTCTGGTGCCATTGCCCTGGCGGGCATGGCTGCCGTTCGCACCGGAGCAGGCTTGGTACGGCTGGCAGTGCCGGACCGATGCCTTGAAACCGTGGCTCAGTTTTCTCCCTGCTCGATGACGATTCCGCTAACCGACGATTCGGCTGGACGTATCTGTATTCATGAACTGGAGGCGTTGTCGCCTTGGTTTGAAAAAGCTAGCTGCATCGCTATTGGGCCGGGACTTGGTCAATCGCGAGCTTTGACGACGCTTGTAAAAATGTTGATTCGTCATACCCTGGCCCCAATGGTCATCGATGCCGATGGACTCAATAATTTATCGGAATCCTCTATCTGGAAACAAATTCCACCAGGAAAATTGATCCTAACACCGCATCCGGGCGAATGGTCGCGTCTGTGCAAGGTCCCAGCTCATCAGCGCGAAGCGCAGTGTGCCGCTGCCATCGAATTCGCCAAGCAATCCCAATGCGTCGTAGTGCTGAAAGGCGCACGGACGCTGGTGACCGATGGCGAGACGGCTGCTTGGAATTCGACGGGTACTCCGGCCATGGCTACCGGAGGCAGCGGAGATGTGCTAACTGGCGTGATTACGGCCCTAGTCTGTCAGGGCCTCTCGGTCCGCGAGGCTGCGCATTTAGGAGTTCACGCCCATGGGATGGCCGGCGAGCTGGCAGAACGCGAATTGGACTCGCATGTCATACTTCCTACGGAGTTGATCGCCTACCTGCCTAAGGCATTCAGCAGGCTCGCGCAACCGTAACGCAACTATAAACAGCAATCAGTACACTTGCGGCAGAGCTAAATTTCGGGGAAAGTTGCACGTTTTTACTGCCCATGCGGCTTTCAGTGGTTTGATCGATGCCTCAGTTGCTGACCAGCCTAGACAACTTTCCGCCAGATTACCAACAGGGAGCCGTAGCTGTTGGGAATTTCGATGGCGTACATCGTGGGCATGCGCAGTTGATTGGGGAACTAGTCGCCACCGCACGGCGACTGGGTGGCCCCGCACTGGTCATGACGTTTGATCCACCGCCAATTGCGGTGCTGCATCCCGAGCGGCGGCTCGACCCACCGCTGACGTCTATCCAGCGCCGATGCGAGCTACTGTGCAAATTAGGGGTCGATGCGCTGCTCGCATACCCGACGGACGGAGCGCTCCTAGCACTGTCGGCCGAAGCATTTTTCCGCCGAATCATCGTTGGTATGCTGGGCGCGCGAGCGATGATCGAAGGCCCTAACTTCCGCTTTGGTTACCAGCGTGCTGGCGACACTCGGCTACTTCACAGCCTCTGCTCCGAGGCCGGCGTTGATTTTTCGATTGCCGTCTCAAGCGAAGATTCTGCAGGCATGATCTCCAGCACCCGTATTCGCGAGGTTTTGGCTCGCGGCGATGTGGCCGCTGCCAACACCTTGCTAACGGAGCACTACTCGGTCGACGGGACGGTCGTGCGAGGCGCACAGCGCGGACGGGAAATCGGCTTTCCGACCGCAAATTTAGAGCTCACCGATTCGCTCATTCCAGGTGCTGGTGTCTATGCAGCCTGGGTCCGTGCGCTGGACGACCCCAACCTGCTCTCCATCCCTCAGCTCGCGGCAGTTAATATTGGCCCCAACCCGACATTCGCCGAAACTCGCACGAAATTCGAAGTCCATCTCCTCAAGTATGCCGGTCCGCCACTCTACGGTAATCGCCTGCGGATTAGCTTGATCGACAAGATTAGGGATGTTCAAAAGTTTGATTCCTTGGAAGATTTGCGTGTGCAGATTACTCGAGACATTGCTGCCTGCGCCAAATTCGGGCTGGCTGCGCCAAATTAGGCTCTAGTTGTTACTCGCTGAAACCGTTAGCTTCGTGGTATCGTTTGAAAGAGTGTTTAGATATGTCGATTAACTGGGACTTGCTAGCTGAGAAAATTCACGCGAGCCACAGCTTTGTGCTGGCCAGCCATATCCGTCCCGATTGCGATGCCCTGGGTAGCGAAATTGGCATGGCAGGCGTCTTGCTTCAATTGGGAAAAACGGTGCGAATTGTCAACGGACACGCCACGCCTCCGTCGCTGGACTTCATTGATCCCAAGCGAATGATCGAAGTGGTCGGCGAGTCGGCCTCTGCGGCAGAAATCACAGGCGACTGCTTCATTGTGCTGGATACGAGCGCCTGGGCTCAACTGGGCCCAATGGGAGATGTACTGCGCGGTTTTTCCGGTAAGAAGCTATGCATTGACCATCACGTCGGCGAAGACGATTTGGGGACTGAGTTCTTTAAAGACACCAAAGCAGAGGCCACTGGGCACCTGGTCGCCAAACTGGCTAAACACATGAATGTCCCCATTTCGAAGGAGATGGCCACTGCACTATACGCGGCTATAGCCACGGACACGGGGTGGTTTCGATTCGGTTCCACGACCAGCGATACCTACCGCATCATCGCTGAACTGCTCGATTGCGGGGCAATCCCAGCAGAGATCTACGGCGATCTCTATGAACGCGATACGCTGGGTCGAGTGCGATTGCGCGGCAGAATCCTTTCACGGACGCAAACGGAACTCGATGGGCGTTTGGTATATACGCATGTCTTGAAAGAGGATTTCGCCGAGACCGGCGCCGTGGCCAGCGACACCGAGGACGCCATCAACTTGACCCTGGGCATCAGTGGCACCCAAGTCGCAGTCATCTTCGTCGAACAAACTGCTGGCGGCTGCAAGATGAGCTTCCGCAGTCGCTGCGCGGTGGACTGCAACGCACTTGCTCGAGAATTCGGCGGCGGTGGACACAAAGCCGCAGCAGGTGCATTCTTTGACGGTACCTATGAAGAAGCGGCTGCCCACGTGCTGCCGAGAGTTCGACTGGCGATGTCCAATTAGCTTTGCCCCGCCGCGCGACCGGACTTTCTTAGGCAGGCTCAGTTGTTTTTCGGCTCCGCGGTGTTATTTGGCTCCGCGGTGCTATCAGGCTCCGCGGTGCTCACAGGCTCCGCGGTGGTCTCGGGCTCTGCTTTGCTTGGATCCGCCGTATTTGACTCGGCTGCTTTGCTTGGATCCGCCGTATTTGGCTCCGCTGCATTGTTTGGCTCAGCGGCAATCGTGTTGTCAGCCGACGTTGCCGACTGAGTGCCGCTTGCTGCAGCCTCTTCGGAGGGAGCCGAGTTGGCAGTCTGTTTGGCAGGGGCTTCCTCCACAATAGCCGCAGCGTCCGCCTCGCTCTTTTCGACGCTGGTCGCTAGCTCAGGAAATAAGCGAGCAAACTCTTTTTCATAGTGCCCCTCACCATAGGTCAATTCGCCGCCTTGATAACCGACCGTTCCTACGGCCCCCATGAGGATCAATGAGCCCAGCAGCCACATGAAGCGCATGCCCATATCCTGAGTCCGCCGCACGTGCGCAGCCATCGGTATCAATAGTGTTGCCAACACGGCGACCGCGATACCTAACCAACGGTGTCGATCGATGGCGCTCCCCTCGAAGTCAAAACTAAATCCTGCGCCATAACCCTCGTGACCCGCGTAGGACCAACCGGCTGCCGCCGCAGCGATAGCCCCCAAAGCGCCGATCCATAAGCAGTGATAGGCAACTGGCTCGCAAGTTTCTCGGCGAAAAAAAGAAAGCAGCACGAAGCCAGACGAAACGGTTAACAGCGCGACTGGAAAGTGCGTGCTGGCTGGATGAAACAGGCCCTGAAACTGCCAAATTCTAACGAGCAGCGAGGCAGGTGGCTCCGCCGGAGCTGGTTCGCTTTCCACACTGGTCACAACACCCCATGAGGCTCCCTCATCGAGCCAAAGCTTGAGCGTCGCCAATTCAGCTCCTGTCAGGCGTTCTTCCGGTTTGTCGGATGCAGGTGGCATTCGCATATCGGGATCGTCGGTAATCAGGTAGTCGGACCACAACGAGCTCGATGCAGCGTTTCCAGCTTCGATATAGGACAGCACGCTCTCCTCATCGTCGACACGAAAATCGTTTTTAGCGTCCTCCGGTCCATGACAGCGGAGGCACTTCTGCGAAAATATAGGATGGATATCTCGAGCAAAATCGATCAACTTTGAGCCGTTCGCCTCGGAGGATGACTCGGCGGCCTCTTGACCGCGAGAAACCTGCGTCGGTAGCAAGCCAACAGCCACGATTGCAATGGACAATGGGTTAAGCCAATTGCGTAGAAACATTCAGATAAATCCTGGTACGAGAGTAAAGCTTCGCAAGATCAGGGCTGGTGGGCACGGCCTGACTAATCCAGCAAAACAAGTTTGGCTGGCGTCGATGGCATAGGCAATTCTTCATGAGGCACGCTGCCCTGCAGCTGCTCTGCCATGGCCAGAAACAAGTTGGCGCGGGTCTCGTCGCCAGCCAGCTTGAGCCACTGTCCAACCATTTGCATCGGCTCCGACTCGCTGGGAGCTGCAATTGCCTTGGCTGCTAATTGCTCGGTTAGCATCGACACTTTTCTTGCATCTCCACTAAAAATTTCGGTCAAGTTCCCATTGGGCAGGTCAAACCGACTGATTTCAAATCCTGCAAGTCTGGCGGATTCGAGAATAACGCGAGCCTGATCGAAGTCGCCACTGGCAACCTGCGCAACGAAACGCCGCCCGAAAACTTGATTGCTCGAGCCATAACGCACATTCAACTGCGCATAGGCTGCCGCTGCTTCGCGATAGCCGCCAGCTCGAAAGATCTCATCTGCCGCAGACAGCAACTCGGGTGGAATATTGCTGACTGAGCCAGCCGAGGCAGCATAGTCGATCGATACCAACTGCGCGGTCGAGGTGTCGTTGAGCGGCGCTACGCCAGATGCGAGTGCAACGGGCAGCGGTTCGCTGGAAACACCTGCTGCTCCTGTCGCACAATAGCCTGGTATAACGTCGGCCGAGTAGTAGGTCGGCCACACTACCGGAACAGAGTAGGCAGGATAGTAGAAAGCCGGGTAGCTCACCGCTGGCGTGTAGACAACCATGCTTGGGTACCAAGCGCGATATCGCGCGTAAGCAAACGGACGGTAGACACTGCGGTATCGCACGGCCGTATAGCCTGCGTAATAGCCACCATGCCAATGGACACCAGGACTGCTATAGCGCCAACCTGACCCGTACGCCCAGGCGCCGAACGGTGGGTAGCCTGCCTTCAGCGCTGAACCGGTCAGCGCGAGGGACAAAAATCCAATGGCGATTAGCGATCTTTTGAGTAGCTGCATTGCATGGAATCCTAGAGTTTTGAGGCATTGGGCCATGCTAATGACGGCCATGCTAATTATCGCTCACCAACCTCACCGGAGCAAGAAAGTAATGTCTGTTTGTAAAAATGTGCTGGCGTCTGGAGCGATGCACATTCCATTTGCCGGATTAAGCACTACAACCATCCTAATGGACGGTACGAAACACTTGCAAACCACAACTAGATTCGCCCAGAATTTGGACGTCTTTGGCCCGACTGGCCAGCTGTTGTAGAGCTGCCGCGCCCACGTCGCCGAGGTCCATCGTCCACTCATTCACATACAACTCGACATGTTTCTGGAGCACGCGATCATCGAATTCTTGCGCATAATGCCGCATGGTCGGCAGTACATCGGAGGGGTTTGACTGTGCAAACTGCAGCGAATCGTAAATCGTTTGCTGTACCCGAGACAGCACGGACGGCTCCAAGGCACGCGCTGCGAGAATTCCTCCCAAGGGTAATGGCGATTGTGTTTCCTGCTCCCAACGAGTTCCCAGATCCTCTACCAAGAACAGGCCTTGCTCCTCCCAAGTAAAACGTCCCTCGTGGATGCACACACCGAAATTTGCGTCTCCGCGGCAGAGTTCCGGCATAATTTGCGAGAACACAACTTGTTTCACCCGCGTGGTATACGGATAAAACAACGCAAACAGCAAAGTTGCCGTGGTTTGTTCTCCAGGACACAGTGTCAATTGGGATGCATCCAGAGGCTCTTGGCCAGGCTCGGCAGCGAGTAGTAGAGGCCCAACTCCAAACCCCAGTGCAGATCCACTGGGTAGCACCCACATCCGCTCAGCCAAAAGCAGCGCAGCATGAAAACTGGCCTTTGCGACGTCGAACCCACCACGGAAAAGACGATCGTTCAATTGCTGAATGTCCAGCAGCTCGATCTGAAAATCGATGCCGCGCCAATCCACCAAACGATGCATGAGCGCATGAAAGGCGAATGTGTCGTTGGGACAGGTTGAGATCCCCAGTCGAACCACAGTCATAAATCCAGTTCCAGTTTTACTAAGTCAACAACAGATTGCATGGCTTGTGCTACGTGCCAGTTCTGTTTGTCTCGATCGCCAGCACGATTAGATATTCCTCGGAAGATGCGAAGCGAGACGTTGGCCAACTTGCATGCAACCGCTACCGCAAATCCTTCCATATCTTCGGCTGCGGCCCGTGGAAATTGGTCGCGCCGCCGTTTGACATCGTCACTTCCGGCCGCCCCTGCGCAGACGGTTAGCAACTGACGCGACCGATTGGCGGGCCGCTGCAGCGGCGACTGCAACTCAATGCAATCGAGTATCGCGGGCGCGCACTCCCATTGCGGCCAGCCCAACTCAGATGCAGTTTTGTGTTCAATTCCCGCGCCAACTCCGATTCCACTCAGGACTACTTCGCTGAACTCGTAAGCAGCCCCGAGTTGCAGGTCTTCGTGAATTGCTCCGGCAATTCCCAACAGGGCGACGCGCTGCGGGCAATGACGGGCTATCAACTCCGCGGTGCGGGCAGCTGCGACAACTGCTCCAAAGCCGCACAGTTCGATGGTCAAACCGGCGGTCAGATTCGCTTGCAGGCGGTTGGCATGCTGTAGCTCAAAGGAAGTTGGCACAAGAATTAATTGTTTCAACGTCATGTCAGTTAAACGAGCTGTTGACCTCGTACGAATACTTTCTTGATGGACAGTTTCTTGTTGAGTACCAGTAAATCGGCTTGCTTTCCGACCTCGATGCTACCAATGGTGTCTGCCAATCCGGTGCGTTCCGCAGGCGTCAAACTTGCCATGCGGATAACCTCTGGAAGCGTCGCGGATGTATGCTGGGCCATGAAACGCACCATATGATCCATGCCCTTTATGGAACTCGCCAGACTCTCTCCGTCCATTGTCCAACCAACTTGACCATCGCTACGAAACCAGTTCGCATCCGCGGCGTCGCCGAATTGGTATTCGCCAGGCGGCAAATCCATGGCTCGATTGCTGTCGGTTACTAAACATAGACGAGAGGCCCCCTTCATGCGATAGGCGAAGTCGAGCAACTCGGGCGCGAGGTGATAACCGTCTGCGATAACTTCTGTGCTCATTTCTTTCTCCATTAGCACGAATTCAGCCATACTAGCTTGCATAGGAACACCGAAACGCGCGCGGAGAGAGGCTACCGAACTCATGGCACACCAAAAATGATCTACATGCCGGAGCCCCACATCAAACCCGGCCTGCATCTCGCTCCAACTTGCGTTGGAATGGCCACAGGTAATTAGACATTTCGACTTCCGAGCCTTAGTATAAAATGCTTTTGCCCCGGGGAGTTCAGCTGCGCATGTTGCGATGCGAACTAACCCGGTTGCAAAGTAGACATCGTATTCGCTGCGCGATGGATTACGTCTGCCTGCGCGATCGTGACAACCTACTTTATCGCTTGCAAAAAAGGGCCCGTAGAGATGAACGCCTGCAAGATTCGCTCCTTTACTTGCCTGGCGATATTGGGCGCAGGCGGCAAGCATGGCCGCGATTTGATCGGGAGTTCCAGTGGTTGTCGTGGGAAAAATGGTAGTTGTTCCGTGCCGCAAATGAGCCTGACACACCGTGTCTATTGCGGTTTGAGTACCATCCATAAAGTCGGCTCCTGCCCCGCCATGCACGTGCAAATCGACGAATCCCGGTGCAAGATAGCCACCTTCAAGGTCAACGACTGTCGCACGCCGCGTTGGATCGCGCTTGCTCAGCGCAGCGATCCTACCATCGCGACACAGCAAAACGGAATCAGCAACTATGCGATCGGGCAGCACGATTTTCCCACCCACAAAAGCCAGGCATTCTCCCATAACACGCACAGTCACTTTCGCACCCCTAAACGGCCCCTGAACACGGCTACAAATTATGAATGTGTTGATTCTAACCGGAGCTGGCATTTCTGCTGAATCGGGAATCCCTACCTTTCGCGGAGCTGGTGGTCTGTGGGAAGGATGGCGAGTTGAAGAGGTAGCGACGCCAGAAGCATTTCGGCTCGATCCTGAGCGCGTGCATCGTTTTTACAATCAACGACGTCAGAACCTGCGCTGTTCGCAAATTCAACCCAATGCGGCTCACATCGCCTTAGCCGAGTTTGAAAAATCCCATAGCGGCGAATTCCTGTTGGTAACGCAGAACATCGACGATCTTCACCAACGGGCGGGGAGCAGGAAGATCCTGGCGATGCATGGCGAATTGATGAAGGCCCGGTGTCTTGAAACTGGAGCACTTTTCGATTGTGAAGGCGACTTATCGGTCGACACGCCACATCCGCTTGATCCATCGCGGCGTGGTTGCTTGCGTCCGCCTGTAGTTTGGTTTGGCGAAATGCCCATCGGCATGGATCGAATCGCCCAGGCAGCAAGCAGAGCTGACGTGTTCGTCGCCATTGGCACGTCATCGCTGGTCTACCCGGCAGCTTCCATAGTTCAATGGACGCAACGGCAATGCCGTCGCGTCGAAATCAATTTAGAGGACACGCCCCAATCTCAGGCATTTGCCCTGACATTGCGCGGCACAGCTTCGACCCTAGTGCCGGAGTTTCTGGCATGCCTCTGACGCTCGCATTCAATCCTACGTACGCTGGCAACTGCAACCTTCCAGCGAGATTAACTCGCCCAAGCGCTAGTCAGCGCGTCGGACCCGCCCGCGCGGTTCAACGGGCTACAAGTACTGATTGATTAGGTTCTCGAGCATCTCTTGCCTGCCGCTCGAGTTCGCAGCGACCTCACCCTTATTCAGCATATACTGTTCGAGCGACGCGAAAGTAGCCTGGCCACTTTCAATTTGCTTGCCGAGTTCGCTATCCCAACTGCTATAGCGTTGTTTGACAAATTCACACAGCGTGCCATCGGCGCGGATTGCAGCGGCGATCTTCAACCCCCTGGCATAGGCATCCATTCCGCCCACGTGAGCATAAAACAAGTCGATAGGCTCGAAGCTCTCTCTACGCACTTTTGCATCAAAATTCACGCCACCTGCCCCTAGCCCTCCGTGTTTGAGGATTGCCAACATACACTGAGTAGTCAGGTAGTAATCGGTTGGGAACTGGTCTGTGTCCCATCCTAGTAACAGGTCTCCAGTGTTGGCATCGATTGACCCCAGGGCGCCCTGATGGCCTGCATAATCGAGCTCATGCATCATTGTATGTCCGGCCAACGTCGCGTGATTGGTTTCCAAATTCAGCTTGAAGTAGGGCAGTAGATCGTAGGCGCGAAGAAAATTTAAACAGGCGGCCGCATCCGAATCGTACTGATGTTTGGTAGGCTCTTTGGGCTTTGGCTCGATCAAGAACTGTCCCGTGAATCCGATCTCTTTTGCATAAGCAACAGCCATGTGGAAGAATCTTGCCAGATGGTCAAGCTCGCGCTGCATGTCGGTGTTATAGAGATTCTGATAACCTTCTCGACCGCCCCAGAAAACATAATTGACGCCGCCAAGATCCTTGGTCACTTCTAACGCTTTCTTAACTTGCGCTGCAGCATACGCAAATACATCCACATTGCAGCTCGTCGCAGCGCCGTGCATAAAGCGCGGATTGCTGAACATGTTCGCAGTGCCCCACAATAGCTTGACACCCGTCTTTTCCTGGTGCTCCTTGAGCGATTTGGCAACTCGCTCGAAATTCTTGTGCGACTCGGAGAGCGAACTACCCTCGGGGGCAACGTCTCGATCGTGAAACGCATAGAAGGGAGCTTGGAGTTTTTCGAAAATTTCAAACGCAACCTCCACCCGGCGAAGTGCGTTATCGACGCTGTCGGTGCCATCATCCCACGGCCGAACGGCGGTACCCGGTCCAAATGGATCGCCGCCGGTACCACGCATGGTATGCCAATAGACCACGCTGAATCTCAGGTGATCCTTCATGCTCTTGCCTTCTATCACTTCGTCGGGGTTATACCAACGAAATGCCAAGTGGTTTTTATTCGAAGGACCAGCGTATTCGACGCGACTGATGTTAGGAAAATAGCTCATTGGCTTAGAACCTGTGGGAAACGGGGTTAGCGTTGCAATAGATTAGGAATCCAAAGGGCACGCAGGACGAACGGACTCCGGCAATCGATTTGAGGTCGCGGAGAGTTGTTTAGTGTTCAAGCTGCGTTGGGGCGGGTACCAGCGATTGGCGATGCTCTGCAACGAGTTGTTCGAATTCCGCCAAAACCTCTGGATGTTCCCCGGCAATGTTGTACAACTCGGACGGATCTCGCTCTAGGTGGTATAGCTCGGGTGGGTCACATTTCGTCAGCTTATTCGGCTCCGTGCCGTAGGAACCCTGGAGTTGGTAGTGCACTTTCCAGGGACCGCGACGAACAGCCATCAATTCGTAAGCACGATAATAAAATATGCTCTCGCGAGGCGAGGCCTTTTCACCGCGAAAAACGGGAGATAAGTCAAACGTGTCGAGCTGGCGATCACTGGGCACTTTGCCGCCTGAGAGCGCAGCAAAAGTAGCCATAAGATCCATCGTCGAGCCCAATGCCGCCGTGCTCACACCGGCAGGAATTGTCTCGGGCCACCACATAATTGTGGGCTCGCGCATGCCTCCCTCCCATGTTGTGCCCTTCCCTTCGCGCAGCAGGCCTGCCGATCCGCCGTGATCCTTCTGAGACAACCACGGACCATTATCACTTGTAAATACAACGCAAGTATTCTTCGACAATCCCGAGCCACGCACAGCCTCTAGAATCTGCCCAACGCTCCAATCGACCTCTTCCACCACGTCGCCGTACAAGCCGCGTCGGCTGTGACCCTCGAAGTCTTTGCTTCGAAACAAAGGCACGTGAGGCATCGAATGCGCCAAGTAGAGAAAAAACGGCTTATCCGAGTCTGCCTTGAGGAACTTTATAGCCTCCTCGGTGTAACGCTGCGTTAAAGAATTCTGGTCGGCGGGACGTTCAACTATTTCCTTGTTGCGCAACAGTGGAACATTAAAGTATTCCGATTTGGGTTCAAAGATTGACTTCATACCTTTGGGCGCGCTGTCGACTCGATCCATATCGTTGGAATACGGAATGCCAAAGTAACTATCAAATCCATGCTCCGTTGGTAGAAACTCCGGCAAGTGTCCAAGGTGCCACTTGCCGACACAACCAGTTCGATAACCGGCCTCACGGAGCACTTCAGCCACAGTGACTTCCGCTTGAGGCAAGCCACCGTTTGAATCTGGGAACAGGACGCGACGTTTGCCACTGCACATCCCGTTGCGAAGCGGCAAGCGTCCAGTCATTAAGGCAGCGCGACTTGGAGTGCAGACGGGTGCCGCCGAATAGAACTGCAACCAACGCATTCCCTCGGCGGCCATTCGATCGAGTTCCGGTGTCTCGATCGATGGATGCCCAAAGCAGCTCAAATCGCCATACCCCAAATCGTCGCAAAAGATAACGATGAAATTTGGCCGTGCGTCACCTGCACCGGCCAAGCGGCTACATGCGAAGTGCGCTGCAACAATCACCATAGCGAGATACGTAACGAGCCTAACTGCGGGCATTGTTTACCTTTCAGAGATGCAGCCGAACATAAGTTCCTTGCGAGTGGAACTCAGAAAAAAAGCATTGTAAGAAACATCGATCGGCAATGCACGAAAAAGAGACCGTTTCTTTACGCTACTCAGTTTTTCAATCTGCGGGCCAGATGCCCGTCAGAGAGTGTGGCAAGTAGCGGTGATCGAGCGGAGCCACGTTGTTGCGATTGAAAACTGTGTTTGATTGGGACGCGATTTCGCTTCAAAAACAGTGCGTAGGCCGCAACAAGCGCAGCGCAGTTGAGGCAGGAATATTCCAACGACCTCAATCTTTGGCTGTATTTACGCGAGTCTACTGGCTCCCGTTGCGAACATAGCACTTCCAACGACAGGGAAAAAAATCGATTTCGAACTCTCGGTGCCAAATGGTACTGAGATGCTGCCTCAACTGCGCTGCGCTTGTTGCGTCTATGAAAAGCTTGCGGTCAACCCTAGATTTGATTTTCTTAAAAAAATGTCCGTTATGCTTTGGCGTAAACCGAAGCGGCGGGTACCGAAGTCACCGCA
>JBGSTP010000117.1:0-34842 GCA_041736515.1 Pirellulaceae bacterium | reverse complement strand
CTGGCCTGCGTGGCTCGTCCCAAATCGGCCTGCTGCATTGAAGTTTAGCGGTTGGCCATGGTACTCCAAGCTTGCGTTCTGTAGCGAATGTAGCAGTTACAAATCGCGGTATCTGCACTATCGAACCGCGAATCGCAGGTGTAGGAACGCTGGCCTAATTGTCGTGGGCTATTTTTCCTCCGACGGAGACGATTGGACTCATTGGATTTTCAAACGATATTGTGCGCAGCATGAAACTCAAAAATCGCAAGACCGTGTTGTTTTTCGCTAGCCTACTTGGCTTGCTTGTTTCCTTCGGCATGGCGCCCAACGACCAGGTTGCCGATCCACGCAACACCGAGTTGGACGTGCATCTGAACCCGCACGACGTGGTGGGATTCCAGAGTTGCGAAAAGTGTCATGCAGCCGAAATTTCTGTCTGGAAGCAAACGCCGCATCATGAGACGTTTCTGACCTTGCATCGCAAACCGGAAGCAAAACAGATTGCCGACAAGTTGGGCATGGCGTCATTCAAGAATGATAGCGCTTGCGTCAAATGCCACTACACGATGCAATCGGCACACAATGGCATTGAGGCGATATCGGGAGTGTCGTGCGAGTCGTGCCATGGTGCTGCGAAGAATTGGGTCAGCATCCACAACGATTACGGCGGCGCAGGCGTTACTAGGGAATCCGAGACTCAAGAACATCGCATAGCTCGCTTGCGTGGAAGCATTGGCGGCGGTATGCGGAACCCGATCAATGTCTACATGGTTGCCCAAAGTTGTTATCGTTGCCATACGGTGCCAGACGAACGTCTGGTGAATGTTGGCGGCCACAAAGCAGGCAGCATGGATTTTGAAATAGTCTCCTGGTCGCAGGGGCTGTTGCGGCACAACTTTATTCGATCCAACGGCAAGACAAATGAAACGTCGAGTCCAGAGCGGCTTCGCCAAATGTTTGTCGCCGGGATGATAGCCGATCTCGAATTCAGCTTGCGCGCCACGGCAGCGGCGACTGAGAAAGCCAGTTTTGGTATTAATTCTGCTGGACGAGCGTCTCGTGCTGCCAAGCGACTGGTAGCGGCGCAGTCCAAACTCAACCAGCCGTTGCTCGATGACATTCTGGCTGTGTACAAGAGTGTTGAACTCAAGCTAAACAATCGTCAGCAATTGACGGAAGCCGCCGATAGTGTGGCTGCCTTGGGCATCCGTTTCGCTGCCACCGTCGATGGCAACAAATTAGAAGCCATTGCCCCCTTCATCCCTCCTCAGGATCGTTGGAAGTAGACCGCCTGACTGAAGCGACATAGGCCGTCAACAAGCGCATAGCTGCCGGGGCGAGAGCAGCTAGCGGTTAAGCCCGCAGGACTGGCACATCCTCTGCCGGGGGCGAAGCCGTCGAAGGACCCGGTGACGGCGGGCGTAAAGGCCAAGAGAAAACGCAAGTGAGGGTGCTGGGACTTGAACCCAGGACCCACGGATTAAAAGTCCGATGCTCTACCGACTGAGCTACACCCTCAATTCTGCGTTTCGTGTCCACGTGTGCCGTGGAGGGGAATACTCTACCAAAGACAGCCGATATCGAAAAGCGGTTCAAACAAACTGGCATTCGAAACTCCGTTTTCCAGCATTCCTGCTTGCAGCGACCTGTGCGGCTGCGCCTGGTTGGCCCTCCAATGGCAGTTTTTAGTTTTCCCAAGCAATAGTGGTGTGCAGCTTTCTCGTGTCGTCAGCTATCCGACTCCCCTTTTCGAGATGATTTCTAAGCTGGATGGACGGTTTTGTCAGGAGATTTTAGCAAGCGAATCAAGGCGGCTCGCAGCTCCCGGACTTTGAGCGGCATGGCCAGCATCATGCGATTGGGGCCAACTTTAGCATTGCGAATAACGAATTGCTGCTTGCGATCGACCAGCATGATGGCGGGAATGTGCGCTGTGTGTGCGTCAGTCGCAAATTGATTGAAGGCGTCGAGAGCTGCACTGGCGAGTTCCGGGGCGCTGAATAGTACGCAATCTGCCGGTTTGTCCTCCTCGGGAACGAAGCGGGCAAGAGCCCGCACAGGATCGCTAATGACTAACACGCGATAGCCACGCTTCTTGAGCTTCTCGCGTATTAAATCCTGGAACTCAATTTTGCTCTCGACCAACATGATGGTCTTGTTGGCGCCTTCGGTGGCGGCATCCAAGGCATCGGGATCATCCTTTTTACCAGCAGCGATGCGGGCGGTAGTCATCGTATCGCCAGCCTCGATACGAGCTAACGTGGTGCGAACATCTTCGAGGACTTCATTCGGTGATTGGTATCGCTTGGAAGGATCGAACTCCATCGCTTTGTGCACAATCGCAGCGACGTTGATGGGAACGTCCGGCGCGATCTTATTGATATGCGGGACTTCGCGAAAACGGCTGACGTTGAGTCGCGCCATGCGGTCGCGGGTTTCCGTCAAGGGCGAGTCACCGACAAGAATGTGGTAGAGCATGCTGCCCCAAAAATATATGTCGCTACGCGGATCGTCTTTACGAACACCAGTGCCACGTTCCAGCGCTGCATAGTCGATCGCGCGTGCGCTGGGGCAATCCGCCAATGCCGCTTCGTTGCTTGTGTCCGCCAGAGCTGCCAATCCGAAGTCTACGAGCTTGGCTTTTCCAATCGAGGTCACGAGCACGTTGCTGAGTTTCATATCGCGGTGGGTAATGCCCTTGGACGCTGCATAGGCCAAGCCATTGGCCACATCGCCCATCAATTGCAACGCAGTTTTCGAGTCGATCTTTTTGCGAATTCGCACCAGTTCGCGCAGTGTCTGGCCTTCAACAAATTCCATGACCATGTAGGGATTGCGCGGGTCTGGATCGACTTCGTGAATTGCCACAATGTTTGGGTGGCGCAAGTCGAGCCCGACTTTTGCTTCGCGCATGAATTGTTCGACCTGGACTGGCTCACTACGATGCCGCCGGCGAAGGACCTTAACCGCAGCCACTCGCAAGCTCTCGCGATGCACCGAGCGATACACGCGCGCGAACGTTCCCGCACCAATCAAGTACAAAATTTTATAGTGACCGTAGAAGTAGCCCGTGCGTTCGCCCTTGAGTATGCGGTCGACTTGCAGATTAGTTAGCAATTCGCGACGCTGCAGCACGCGAATCAGATCCTCGCAGGAACCGTCGAGGCCACCTACTTCGGACCAAGCTTGTTCGACCTCCAGTGGTTCCAGGAGGCCCAGTTCGACAATCCGCTGGGATAATTGGGTGGGGGTAAAGTCGACCATAGAGCGTTCTTGGAATTTGGTGGCTAGAAGGATCTGCAATTAGCGAATAATTCAACGAAATCTGATACTAAGCAACCCCAACCCAAAACGCAAACCACAAATCACAGCCAGTTGAGAGTCGGCCCACGTTTTTCACAGCTGCAAACGAAAAAAAGGGCCGCTCAAGAAATTTCTCAAGCGACCCTTTTTCGGAGAGACCACAACCATCCAATGTTCGGCGCCGTGGCGAGGCAGCAAAACTGGTTGTGTTGGTATATGGTGGGACTATTCGTCGCCCAATTGGTTCAGTTTTTCCAAGAATTCGTCGCGTTCGCGGCGGGTGGCTTCCAAGTCGAAGACCAGGTATTTCATATCCAACCGCAGCTGTCCCAGGGCCTCCTGGACAAGTGTCAGAATGCGACGACGACGCACGCTACTTTCTGTGACCCGACGCAGTGAGGGAAGCAGCCGCACGCGGTGCTCGATCGGCAAGGCATCTACGGCTGCAATCAGTTCCAGCAAATCCGTTGGAATGTCGTCTTGCTTGGTGTCTTCGCTTCGAACAGGTGCAGAACTCATAATTTGGCCTCCGAATAAAGTAGCGGGTCGTCGCTGTTAGTGCAGGATATCTAAAGCACGGTCGGTGCCAGAAATCCAACCCGTCATCGATCATAGCAGTAAGCTCTTTGGTTTCAAGGACTTAAGAAAATCGCTTCAAGTCGAACTTCTTGCCGACGTTGCATAATCGCACCAAGGATTGATCTGGAGTTTGTTGTTAAGTTCTTCTACAAAAAGGACTTACGTCTTTGGCAACATGCTTCAGGCCAATGATGCCATAAAGCAACTTTTTTCCCAGGCTGATAACGATTATCCCCATGGGGGAATTCGCGATGGATAAACGCCTCAAAAACACGACTTGGGCTACCCTGTGGGCGAGCCTGCTGGCGGCCTGCCTATCCGTTTGGGGGTCAAATGCTACCTATGCGCAGCGGATGGACTCGTTCGAGAACGGCGAGCTCCGCCTGCAATTGGTGGAAAGCGACTGTCAGGCAAGGCTGACTACCCACGAGATTACGCTCGTAGCGCCTCATAGCGGCAGCGCTTCGGAGATGTTTGACATCGAGTGTGGGGCGGGGTCGATGGCGTTCTTGGCCTATCCCACAGAGCCGAACTTAGTTTTGGACGAATTCCAGCCAGGGCTCTGGGTCCGAAGCAGCAGCGGCCGAATTCAGCTGGGCGTCCGTGTGGTTTTTCCGCTCGCCGAGCACCCGGTGACTGGCGGGCGGCTGAACACGGTGCTGTGGGGAGACGTGTATGCGAACCCCGGTCAATGGCAACAACTGCGGGTCATAGGACTAGAAAAGAAGCTGTCGGCAGAGAGTGTCGCGATGAGGCAACGCTACGGCAGCGACCTGAAGCTCGACGGAGCCTTTATCGATTGCCTGGTGCTGAACGCCTACACCGGTCCAGGCAACTGCAGGGTGCAAATCGACGATCTGGAGCTTAAAGGGCTGGTGTCTGTCGCCGTGACGGGGCAAAACCTACCGACAAATTGGCGCGAGAAGTGGAGATGGAGGCATGAGCCCAATCGCCCATCGGCCGAGCAGCGGTTTTGGCAAACTTCCAATCGGCCCTCGACCTGGTTGCATTACCATCGGGAATCGGCGCCGTGGATCAGCTCCCTGGGATTCACTGGGCTGTTGTTCGGCGAAGTGCCAAGCGAAAAGCAGTTAGTCAGTGTCAGCGAAGCTGGTCTGGCCGCAATTCTACCTCCTCCACCACACAATTTGAAGTTTGAAGAGACCGCGGCTTCCGCCATCCAGGGTTGGTTTGCAGGCGCTGCACTCGACGCACAGCAGGCAGACGCCGCGCGAATTGCAGCTCGGCGAGTTTCGGAGATGCCCGCTGAGTTGCGTCGTCCGCTGGTGAGCGAGGCATTGGAGCAATACTGGCTCTTTAGTCGAATCGCCGACGAGGTCATTGTGCCTTATCCGGCACAGCTGGCGGCGGGTACCACGCGAGAAAAGCTGGCTTGGGTGACACGAAGCTTGGCGACGACGAAGAAGCGAGGCGCTGGGTGGGTGTCCATTCTAGCGGGGCCCAGCCCCGCGCTGGTGGATCAGATTCGAGCCGCCTATCAAATCATTGCACCTGAGCGGGAGTTCGATGAAACCCAAGCCGATCCGCTGGGCTTACGGTTTCAAGTTGCGAGCGGCGTCCTCAGCGGTGCACGCGGGTTCGTGTTTAGAACCTTCAAGCCGCTCGAGCTCAACGGAGCAGGGGAGCGGGCTACATTAGCGACGATTCGCTGGATTCATAGCGATCTGGCGCTGTGGGGGCCATGGATTGTCGCTGGGCAGCCCGCTGCGCCAGCAACCGTTGATCGGGCCGATTTTGTCGCGAACACATGGAGCGTCTCCAATAGCAGACTGGTGCTCGCTCTGGCCATGCCGGACGATGCACAGTACTGCGTTCCCGCCACGGCTGATCGTCCCATTGAGTTCGAAATCCCCAGTTTTTCAACGCCGGAGCAGGTGTTTCGGTTGGCTGGAGGAGAGCTGGAGAGGCTAGAGACCGAAGTGACCCCAACCGGATTGCGCTGGCGGGTGTCATCGCCCATGCCCATCGAGAGTTTTGTCGTAACGTCGAATCCTCTAGTGATCGATTTCATACGAAGGCAGCTAAGTCTGCGTATGGATCAGCGAGCTGACGATCAGCTCGAAGTCGTTTCCTACAACCTGGCCTTGGCTTCTCAGGTGGTAGCTGCCCGCTTCAATCTTTCAAGAGATGCCCAGTCGCAGACTGCAGCCTCCGATCAGCTTGCCAGGCTGTCCGCAGCGCAGCGTCAGCTAGAGCAAGGCTATCAAGCGTTGCGTTCAAACCAGCCTGGTGGAGCGCTGTCGCTGGCCAGCCGAGCGAGCGATGCCGTCCAATCGGTTTTGGTTGAGTCGCATCGAGTGGCTACCAGCAATCTGGCGGCGCCCCAGTCGAGCCCGTTGGTAATTGGACCTGCCTCGCTGGGTTATCACTGGTTGCTCGCCGATGCGTGCTTGCGCAGCGAATGGCAGGATCTGGTACTTCCCGGAGCTGAATTCTTGCTTCCGCAACAAATGGAATCGCTGGGCTGGTCGCTCGAACAGCGGTCGCTCGAGGACATTGAGCTGCAAGTGGAATATCTCCCCAACAGTGGAAACAATGCGCCCGGCCTGCGATTGGCAGCCTACGCGCAAGCCGGCAGCGAAGACGCCAGTCTCCAAGGCGGCTACGAGGGAGCATCGTCCCGCGTGCGGAGTGCGGCGGCCCAAGTGCATGTCGGTCAACTGGTGCGCGTCGCAGCCCAGGCGCGGATATTGCGGGCACCGGCAACTCCCGAAAGCGGCCTCTTGGTTTATGACAATCAAGCTGGGCCTGGCCTTGGACAATTGGTGCGCGGCCAAGCTGGCGACCTAGTGGCCATCGAGCTGTATCGCCTGGTGGTAGCGAATGGTGAGTTTCGCATACTTGCAGAGTGTCGGGGCGAATGCGACATTGTGCTGGAATCGCTTAGGACGAGCGTCATTGAACCAGCCGTCAACCGCCGTAGTTTTGTGACTTCACCTCTGCCACCTTCACCGTCAGTCCAGCTCAACACCGGCCAAGGCGAGTGAATAGAATTTAAGCCATTGTTGAAAGTAGACCTCGTTGCAAGTGCCTGAACCTCTTTACAAGGACGCTCGCCAGATCTGGAATGCTGGTGTCCAAGCGGTAACTCCATCCAGGCTTTTTAGGGACAAAGTCCACCTTGACGGACAAGTGCTGAGCTTTGATCACATTGAGATACAGCTTTCGCAGGTTCGCCGCTTGATCGTAGTTGGCGCGGGGAAAGCGTCGGCAGCCATGGCTGTGGCTTTGCACCGCAGCGTCCTGTCGCGATTGCCGAACGTGTTGCCAAAGTTGGAGGTTGTCGGATGGATCAATGCGCCCGCAGGAACCTTTTCTGACCGCGACGCCGCAGCGGTGCAGCCCATACATCTGCATACCGCTCGGCCCGCCGGTGCCAACATCCCTACCCAGCCAGCTGTAGAAGGCACGCGTCGCATCTTGGAGATGGTTGGCAATTGCGACCAACGCGATGTGGTTCTCTGTCTGCTTTCCGGAGGCGGCTCCGCGGTGCTAGTTGCTCCGCGAGCTGGAATAACGCTGGCCGATAAACAGGCTGTAGCTCAGGAGATTGCCGCAGCCGGTGGAAATATCGAACAACTCAATGCAGTGCGGCGGGCTCTCAGCGACGTAAAAGGCGGTGGGCTAGCGCGCGCCTGTCGCGCCGGTCGCTTGATCACTCTCATTATTTCGGATGTGATCGGCGATCCACTGGAAACAATTGCATCGGGGCCTACGATGCTCGACGCTTCGGTGGCCGCTGCGGACGCCTTGAAGGTACTCGAACAGTTGGACTTGGTGCGCTCTACCCGACTGGCCAATGTGGTGCACAGTTTAGAACAGTACAGTTTAGAACAATACAGTGCACCTATTGCAGGGCCGGGCGCAAGCGCAGAAAATCGCAAAGGCTGTCAAGTCGAACACCTAATCCTGGGTAATAACGCTGACGCCATTGATGCGGCGGGGGTCAAAGCTGTCGAGCTGGGGTATCACTACATTATGCAAGGGGCCCGACGTGGCGAAGGAGATGTGCTGGAGTTTGCCTCGCTTGCAACCGATGCGGTGGAACAGCTAGCTTCACAGAACCAAATCGATTGCTGGATCAGTGGTGGCGAGCCAACCGTTCGGCTGCCAGGCAGTGGAGCAGGGCGCGGGGGACGCAATCAGCAACTCGCTCTGGCTATCCTCCGGGAACTTCAGGCTCGTAATAGCGGCCTGGCCACGCCCGCTGCTCAGCCTTTTGTTTTTCTCAGCGGTGGAACCGATGGAGAGGATGGTCCGACGAACGCGGCCGGCGCCTACATCGACAACGCGACTTTCCGGATTGCGGAGTCATTGCAGCTCGACGCTGCGGATTTCCTGGATCGAGCAGACGCCTACACGTTTTTTGAGCAGGTGGGCGGGCTCTTAATCAGCGGTCCGACAGGCACCAATGTGTGCGATTTGCGCGTCGCGCTGTCTCGGCCAAGTCGAAAGTGAAGCTGGTACCAATCGTAGGCCGCCAACAAGCCCCGCGCAGTTGAAGCAGGAATTGAGTGTGATTCATAGTCCTTGATGCGCTTGCACAAGCGTGTATCTTGTACCGAAAATTTGCCAGTTTGTGGACGCAGTAAGGCTTTATAAATGCCTCAACGGCGCGGGGCTTGTTGGCGGCCTACTAACTAGTACACACATCAGAATTTGGGGCGTTCTTGCCGCAGGAACTCGTTGACCGAACCAGGCGCTTCGGTTTTCTCTTCGCGCCACAACCAGCCGAACATGCCGCTGCCCTTGCTTGTTGTTTTGGGGAAATTCTGCGGTTGATAGCCTTGAGGCTTGGCCGCTGGTGCGGAATCGAATGGGTTCATAAAGTCGACGGTGCTGTTCCACGCGTTCTTCGTGGACTGCCCCATTTTCCCAAGCATGGATTGACCGGCGGGTTTGGTGGACGATTTCTCGCTCGCAGCCCAGGGCATTTGCGGCATGCTGAAAAGGGATTTCTCGGTGGTGTTCTTGCTCGTGTTTTCAAAGAAAGCACTTTTCCGTACGCCTGCATCGTCTGCATCCGCCGTTTTAATCCAGGTGTTGGGCTTCCACCAAACTACATCTTGGGCCCAAGCAGATTTGCTAGGAAGGACTGCAACTGCCAAAAAAAAGATTGTACTGCGAATTGAACGAGCATCCATGCTGATCGCTCCTGTGTCCTGTGTCTAAGAGTTCCTGCAACCACTTTTAAGAAATACAGGAACTACGATTCCGTGTCGAGAGCATCCGACTAGTTTGTCGGGTAGGCGGCTAGATCGCGTTCAGCAAATCTCACGCAATGGCGCAAAGCTCGCAAGTGATGATCTCGCTCGCTAAGTGGCGCTGTCCAGCCAATCAGCATCCAAAACAAAAGCAGTTAGCTGTCGTTGCGCGCCTGGAAGCCCGAAAAACTCCGCGCCTCTCAGCGTCTCATAGCGTTTGACTCTCCAGTCAGGGAAAATCGAGCAGATTGCGAAGCGGCAGAGATTTTAAACGCGGAGGGCACAGAGTTGACTATCGGTCACTACCTCTGTGTACTCTGTGTTTGTATTTCCATCGCGGACTGCTCTACACAAACCGATTGGCGTAGGCGAGTACCAGATCACCGAAAATTTATCCGGTTTTCAGCTCGACGCGCCAGACTCGCCAGCGAATGGAGCTCTGGATTCTGTCTATTTGACCGGTGGTGTTTCTACTTGAATGTGCAACTCATGAAGTTGTTTCGTTTCCACAGAGCCGGGGGCCTCGGTCATGAGATCCATGGCTCGCTGCGTTTTGGGGAAGGCAATGCAATCGCGAATGTTGTCGAGGCCACCGAAGAGCATTACGACGCGGTCGATGCCGAGGGCGATGCCTCCGTGCGGCGGTGCTCCGTAGCTGAGCGCATCCAGCAGGAATCCGAAGCGATCTTTGGCCATCTCAGGCGATATACCCAAGAGGTCGAAGACAATTTGCTGCGTCTCCGAGTCGTGGATTCGAATAGTGCCTCCTCCGGCTTCGTAGCCATTGATAATCAAGTCGTATGCCTGGGCTCGGCAAGCCTTGGGGCCGCTCTTCAGATTTGCTAAATCTTGAGGCCGTGGGGCGGTGAAGGGGTGGTGCATGGCTACCCAACGGTCTTCCTCTTCGTCGCGATCGAACATGGGGAATTCGACAACCCAAGAGAAATGCATTTGGTTGGGATCGAACAGTTTTAGCTCCGCAGCCAACCGTCGCCGGAGGCCGTTGAGCCCCTTGCAGGTAACTTCCCACGAATCGGCGAGCAACAGAATCAAATCTCCGGGCTGCGTTGCGAACTTGAGCTTAAGGCCATCGAGTACGTTGGGTTCGACATTCTTGCTGATCGGCGACCAAAGCGATCCATCTGGCTCTACGCGAAACCAAGCCAAGCCCTTGGCCGAAAAATCATGTTTCACAAAGTCGGTTAGCTCGTCGATACGTTTTCTCGAGAATTCTTCCGCACGCTTGTCGATCTTGATCCCGCGAACGACGCCTCCCGCGTCGACCGCGCCACGAAATACACGGAATTCACTTTGCAGCGCCAAGTCGCTGCAGTCGACGATCTCCATTCCATATCGCAGGTCTGGTGCGTCGCTGCCGTATCGTTCCATGGCCTCGTCGTAGGTCATCCGAGGCAGCGGAGTGGGCAACTCAATTCCCAGCAACTGTTTGGCCAACTTTTTCATCAACCCATCGATCATGGCGATGATGTCTTCGGCATCGACGAAGGACATTTCCATATCGAGCTGCGTGAATTCTGGCTGGCGATCGGCCCGCAAATCCTCATCTCGAAAGCAACGTGCGACTTGAACGTAACGATCATAGCCCGCTACCATCAAGATTTGTTTGTAGAGCTGAGGAGACTGCGGTAATGCAAAGAAATGTCCCCAATGCACTCGGCTGGGAACCAGATAATCGCGAGCTCCCTCGGGTGTGCTGCGTCCCAAGATGGGCGTTTCTACGTCGATAAAATCGTTGTCGGCAAAGTAGTCTCGCATCAACTTGATGATCTGACTACGCAATACGAGGGTGCGCTGCATTTGCTCGCGCCGTAGATCGATATAGCGATAGCGCAATCGTAAGTCTTCGCCTGGCAGCTCCTCTTGATTGGGGAAAAAGGGAGGTGTCTTGCATCGATTTAGCAGTCGCACCTCAGTTGCGCGAACTTCAATATCGCCGGTAGCAAGTTTGTCGTTGCCTTTGCCCTCCAGCCGCGAGGTTACGGTGCCGACGAACAAAACGACATCCTCTCCGCGCAATCGTTTGGCAATCTCCAAGTTTTCCTCGCCGCTGTCTGGCGTAACAACGACTTGTGTTTTGCCGTACCGATCGCGCAAGTCGATAAAAATCATGCCGCCGTAGTCACGCGTGGTATCAACCCAGCCGGAAAGGGTGACCTGTTGTCCAATATCGTTGCTGCGAAGTTGACCGCACGTGTGTGAGCGAAGCAATTTGAAGGTCCTGTGACGCTAATGTTCGGGGAGTTGTGAGTCATCTGACTGCCAGATTTTAGTCCCCGATCGGATTCCTACCAGCGGATGCCTGCGCTGCTGCAGAGGCGTTGCCGTGCGTCCCCCTCCCGGCTAGCGGATTTCAGTACCTTGCTGCGACTTACGATTGAATTCCGCTGGATCGAATGGGTCAGTAGTAACGCTGGATTGGCCGCTGGAGGGGCTACCCGCAGTTGATGGTAATTCTCCCAAGTCCTGTTTTAGCTGTTTTTCCAGCGCATCGAGCTCAGGTGTCGTCGGAGGCTGTGTGCCCAATGGAAAGGTTCCCAGCGGTATCTGCGGCGGAACCTGCGTTCCCACGGGAATTTTTCCATCCGTGTTTGGGCTCAGTGGCACCTGCCGCAGTTGACTCGTGCCGGGCTGGACAGGTACCAGCGCCACTGCATTTTCATAAGGCTGCAGCCGCGTTTGCTCGGCTGTTCGGACTGGCTGCTGCATCCAAGGTTGATCCGATACCACTGCGGACACGACGGGGTTTCTTGCAAATTCGATCCAGTTGTGCAGCTCGGCTAACAACTGCGATTCAGTCACCGCAATTGCCGGCGCCTTCTGGGTTCCATGCGGTTGCGTGGCAAAGTGGACGAGGGGGGACAACTCATTCTGACGGTGGGAAATTTGTCCCAACACGCTCGCCAAGTTCTCCGTCGAGGTCCGGGCATTAGTTTTACTGTAGGGTTCCAGCAATCGAAGTTTGTTCGCACTGTGGGCACCATGGCAGGCTGACTGGGAGCAGCGATTCATCAAAATCGGTTGGACCCGTTCGATGAACCGCCGTGCAATCTCTGGGTGTTTGGCAACGCTACTGTCGTAGGCGCTGGCGGTCACTACTGCCGCAGCTGCCGACGCGTTTGCACCATAAGGCGCAACCGACGGGGGCGGGGCCGAAGCTAAAGGTGGAAGCCCCATAAACTCTCGAAACTCGACGTCGCGGGCTAAGCGGTCGGCAAGTTCGACAGCTAGCTGTTTTACGCGAGCGTGATCTGGGGCTCTTTTGGCAGTTTCTGCGTAGTGTTCCGTTGCTTGGGAAAGCAAATTATTGACCAGGCACCAGCGGGTTAGTTGGTAGTGGTCCCCCACGCTCCATTGAGAAATCGAACGCCGCTTGGTGTGGTAGAGCTCCTCAACGGATTTTCCGAGCGCGGCAACTTTGCCTGTCGGGATGGAAATCTTCGAATCGACAGCCAGCTCAACCTCATAGAAATCACCCCGCTGCGCAATTCGTCCGACGATAACGCGGTCGGTGTCCTTCAGCAGCAGTGCATTGTAAGTGGACTCTTGTCCACTGGTCGTGCTCGGTGGGCAGTAGGTCAGGACCAGCAGGAGGATGGCTCCGGGTAGCTTGCCCAACCAAGTTGAGTTGCGGAATAAAATTGTAGAATGAATTGCCATGATGCTGCGACGTTTCGCAGAGACCGTAGCGTACGTCAAGGTCAACTTATTTTCTTGGGGTGGCAAAATGCAACGATTGAATATTCGTTTTGAGGGGCGAGTTCAGGGCGTTGGCTTCCGGGCCACTGTGGCCAACCTGGCGGCCTCTTTCAAAGTGAAGGGCAGGGTGGCAAACGTCGCGGACGGTACGGTCGATCTTCAAGCGGAGGGGGAAACGTCCGAATTGCAAGACTTTCGCCATGCTATCTTCCGGCAGCTGGATCGTTACATTGTCAGTACAAGCGAACATTGGGCGGATATCGATGGCGGTACTTGGGGCGATTTCGCAATTGGAGCAGATCAGCTGCGTTAATGGGCGGTAGCGGGCTCCGACCACATCTTTTTTTCCTGCGGTTTGAACCGTCGGGTTGGGTTCATTCGTAATACCTGTTCGTGCACTGGAACCTAAATGGCCAGCGTCGTTTTTAGCGCTTGCCGCCGGTAATACCTGCAAATACCGGCGGACAGCCAAGATTATTCACAACCCGAAGCTTGAGCGAGGGATTCGCAGTAAATCCCTTGCTCACGCGTCGAGTTGTGAATATCGCCAACTAGATATCCTTGCAGAATTCGAGCATGGTCGCCTTGGGAGTGTCGACGATAGACGCGACTTGGGGCAAAATGCATTGTGCGTACGCATGCTACTGGATCGATTCCAAGAAAAACAATTCCAATGACCCATCTGCCGATCAGCATCAACCTGCTTCCGTTAGGCCAAGTTAACAATTGGATGACCGCCTGGCTCACGCCGATCTGGTTTTTAGCGGCAGGAATCGCGATTGGGCTGTTGGTGCTGGGGCTTCTCACCCTGCTGTTTAAGCTGCTGTCGCAGGTACCTGCTTGGGAAGGTTTGTCGCATGGACCAGCCGGACATGGTGTCGCGGCGGCGATCTCGGCGGCGATCGCCGGTGGAGTTTGGTCCGTTATGCCAGCTTCCTATACGGGAGCCGCTGCGCTTAACGAGCCGCTCTTGCTGGGCATCGCCCTGTTTCTGCTGAGTTGCATCGTGGGCTGGTCGCTGGTTTTTTGTTGCTCGAAGCAGCCCGCCAGGTACTCATTCGATACTCTTCGCGAGGGGGCTGCCGGCTATCTGACAATTTCTGCACTAGTCGTGGTGTTTGTGGGAGCGGCCGCCTGGGGAATTGGTCAAGTCATGGGGACGCAGATTGTGGCGGATCCAGTCAAGGCATTCGCGAGTATCCCACAATTGTTTTCGACCGGTGAATCGACTTTGGTGCGTACCGTACCCGCCGCGCCAGCGGACGGAGATGCTCCATTTGTTCCCGTGGACGTTCCCATCGATTTTGAATTGTTGGACCGTTTGACCGTGACCAGCGACAAGTCGGTGATTTTTGGCGATTCAGACAATAGCGCCAGCTTTAGCCGCGTACCGTTGCGTTTGGGCGCCGGCGAGTCGGTCTCATGGAACCGCCGCCTACAGAAAATCGAGGAGCTGCCGATCCCCTACAATGAAAATACCAAGCTTCACGTTCAAAACCTTGAGATTTACGACGCAGTTTTAGAATTCAAACTGACCACAGAGCCGCCAGTGCGCGAAGCCGCAACGCTGCTGATAACTGCACTGGTGGTGGTCCTGATTGGGTTGACTTTGCTGTTGCAGCAAGCTGTTGCTCCACGTGCCAGCGCCGTCGCCCACGCCACGTTGAAAAATGAACTGGCTCAGCCACTCTTCTTGGTGTTGATGGCGCTGGGGACTTTGGCCGTAACGCTTTACGCGTTTCTGTCCTTCAATACTTTTGGCGAAGATATCAAGTTGCTGAAGGACTGCGGCATTACGACGATTATGCTCTTGGCCGCGTTTCAAGGAATTTGGTCTGCGAGCAGTTCCATCAGCGAAGAAATAGAGGGGAAGACCGCGCTGACTGTATTGAGCAAACCGATCCAGCGTCGGAGTTTTGTTATCGGTAAGTTCCTGGGCATCTTTTGGGTGCTGTTTCTGATGTTCATCATTTTGGGTACGTTTGAATTGGGAGCTGTGGCCTACAAGCCCATTTACGACGCTCGCGAAGCTTCCAAAGAAATGCCAACCTGGCAGGATTGCCACCTGGAGATGATTCGAACGATTCCTGGTTTGGTGATGGCTTTCATGCAATCGGTGGTGCTGATGGCGGTCAGCGTGGCACTGGCTACACGCCTACCTCAGCTGGCAAATTTGGCGGTTTGCTTTGCCATCTATGTGATCGGAAACTTGACGACTTCGTTGGTAAGCAGCACGCAAGATGGTTTCGAAATTGTGAAGTTCGTTGCATCCTTGGTGGCGACCATCATACCGATCCTCGAACACTTTTCATTGCAGGCAGCCATCGACGCGGATCGTCCCATTACGATTTCGCTGCTCTCTGGCAATCTCGTTTACTGCCTGCTGTATGTAATGTTGGCGATGTTCCTGGCATTATTGTTGTTCGAAGATCGCGATTTGGCCTAGTGCTTTGTCCACATTAAAAATTAGGGTTCAGTGTAGAGCAATTGTCCCAATTGCTATGAAAATGATTGGGACAATCGTTCTACAATAAAACTACAAACCTAAAGTTAAATTGTGCTGAAGCACTAGTGCCTCGGCTGCGCTGGCTACTAGGGTCAAATTGTGTTGAAGCACTAGCAGGCCTGCGAGCGATACTGACGAACTATGAAAGGTAACGCCCGCTATTACGTTGCGATACTTCTGCTGCTTGCGTTCGTGTTGCGATTAGGTGCCGCCGCATACTGGCATCGATTGGCGCAATCCGAAGGAAGACTGTTTCGGTTGGGCGATAGCCACAGCTACTGGACGCTGGCTAGTCAGCTTGGTGCGGGGCTGCCTTATGAATATGGAAGCTCCGAATCGCGGATCTTTCGGGCTCCTCTTTACCCGATGCTACTGGCACCTCTCACGCGGCTTAGCGGCCCCACGGCGGCAGTCTGGTGGGCGCGCGTGGCCGGTTGCCTGTTGGGGACGCTGTCCGTCGGTTTGGTTGTGCTGCTGGCCAGGCGGTTGGGCGGAATGTGCGCGGCAGTGGTTACCGCAGCGCTCGCGGCCGCGTATCCTTCGGCAATTGGAATGAGCATCGTTGTTCTTAGTGAATCGCTGTTCATGCCGCTGATGGTGGGCTATTTGTTGCTTTGGCAATCTGCCTGGTCGGCCAGCCAGCGTTCTCAGACGCTACTGTATGCGCTGTTAGCTGGCGGCGTGGCTGGCGCGGCGGTGCTGACGCGCCCGAGTTGGCTGTTGTTCGTACCGTTCGTGTTCGGGCTGGGGGTGTTCTTCAGCCGTCATCGCGGGAGGCACGTTGCGGTCTTCGTGGCAACGCTGCTGGGATTGAGTGTGGTCATGGCGCCCTGGTGGATTCGAAGTGCACTAATCACTGGCCACTTCGTTCCCACGACGCTTCAGGTCGGCCCAAGCCTCTACGATGGACTGCATGCAGGTGCGACTGGTGCCAGCGATGAAGGGATGGCTTTCATGGCAGATATCATCGCCAGGCAGGAGCGCGATGATGCGCAATCCACACAGTCGCTAGCTAGCACACTGGAGTATCGAATCAACGATCGCGCGCAGCGCGAGGCCTTGGCGTGGGCTTGGGAAAATCCCTTGGAAGTACTGCGGCTGGCAGCGAGGAAATTTTCGCGGATCTGGAGTCTCTGGCCCGACGGCGGAGATTTGGGTTCTACGCCCGTTCGCTTGGCGATTTCGCTAAGCTGTTTCACAGTCCTTTTGCTAGCATTGCACTATGCGGCTTGGATGATTCGGACAAATACCTGGTTCAGCTTTATTTGCTGGTGCCCTTGTATTTACTTCACACTTCTTCACATGGTATTTGTTGGATCGGTTCGCTATCGTGAACCGGCAATGTTTGTGTTGTTGGCATTGGCCGGCAGCGCCATGGCTCGGCTGTTTCGATGTCGCGATCTCGGGTCAGCCCCAGAGTCCAGTGAGCCAAAGCCCGGTATCCCAAAGCCCGGTATCCCACGGTCAGGTAACCCAGAGTCCACTGTCCTAGAACCCAAAGCTGGAAGAGTACACGGAAGTGCCGCTGTTTCGCACGAATGAATCTCACCAGAACCTATCCCGCGAACGCAGTGGCAGGCTGAGTCATTCTACGAATTCATTGGCAGCTACAACACCTGTATCTGTGAAGCGGTCGGGCAAGGCGGAGAGCCCCACGCCAGTCCTGTTGCTCATCGTGGTGCTGGCTTCGCTGGCGACTATGTTGTGGTATCGGGCCTTTCTCGATAAATACAGTCGAGGGCTAAATGCTTCCGTCGTAGCGCACTTGAACAAACTGTATCCCAATGCAATCGTGCAAATTGGACGAGTTGCTGCCGATGGTCCGGGGAAGATCATTGTCAACAACATTCGCATCGCGACAACAGCCGCCGGAGCAAAGCGGCCCGTCGTGGCGATTCATCGCGCGGTTCTGCACGGTGATTTGGATGTCGCGAACTGGATTCAGAACACGACTTGTACCACTCAAGTCGACTTGCATGGCGTGCGCGTGGACGTATGGCCCGTGAGTGCAGAGTTGTGGTCGGTGCAGACTTTACAACTGAAGTCCAATCCCAACACGCGACCACCCGCGATCAATATTCACGACGCAACCGTACGATTGTTTAGCGATGCGACGCCTGCGGCCAATGTTATTGCCGTGCATGATATTTCAGGCAGCGTTGTACCGGTTGCTGGAGCGGGTATCCAGCAAAGTCCGTTGTCGATATCGTTGAATTGCCGTAGTACAGGTCTGCTCAAAGAATTGAAGCTCAATGGAATAATCGATGTTGCCCAGCGAACTTGGACGACCAGCGGTAGTATGGAGTCTTTCCATTTTTCGCCAAAGCTGCTGGATTCTTTGCCGCCACAATTATCTCAGACCATGTCGCAACTCTCTGGACTGGAGTGCTTGGCATCTTGCAGTTTTGTTGTATCTGGGGGCAAGCCATTGCAACAGGGCGAAGAGAGCAAGGACTCCGTGAGCGGGGACGCGGAAACGCTAGTTGGTGAACAGTCCTCGGTCAACTTTGAGGTACAAGGCAGGATTACTGGCGGCCGTCTGCGCGATCCGCGGCTGCCGTATCCACTTGAAGAACTCAATGCGGATTTTTTCTGTAAGAATCAGATGTTGCAATTGCGTACCATGCGTGCGTCCAGCGGCGATGCTGAGTTGGAATTGAATTGCGACATCATGGGGTTTGGACGCGACGTGCCTATGGTGATTCATGCGAAGGCCAAGAACTTGGAAATGGACAGTCGCCTGAGAGAATCATTGCCAATCAATCTGCAGGAGCAATGGGATCGGCTCCAACTTTCCGGTCGAGTCAGCGGTGAGATTCAACTTACGTTTGACGGTGTGGTGTGGACTCCAACTGCCTCCTTGTTTTGTGAAGACGTCGATATTCGCCCCTGGTTGTTTCCGTATCCATTGACGGAAGTTAGTGGGACACTACGGTATCAACACGGCACGATAAGCAGCGAACGTCTCGTCGGCTCGGCAGGCGGACAACCTATTTCTGGCAGCTTTAGTTTGTCCAAAGCCGGCAGCGAGTGGTACGGCTGGCTGGATGCTCAGTCGAGTGGCGCAATTGCTGTCGACGAACCTTTGTTGGCTGCGTTGTCGCAACAGGGGAAGCCGACTACAGGAGTGGAACGCTTCGTGCGTTCGCTCAAGCCCGGAGGTACTGTACAACTAGCTCGAGCCCATTTTGAACGGGCGTCCGTGGACGATCCGATCTGGCATCGCATGATTGAAATTAACGTCTTGGGTGGAAGTATCAAATACGATTTGTTCCCCTATCCGATTCATGAAATCCAAGGGCGAATCGCTGGGCAAGACAGCAACTGGTGGCTTCATCGTTTTACAGGTCGGAAAGGGAGTGGGACCATTATCTGTTCGGGCAATTGGAGCTCCAGTCCCGATGGCGAGGTGCCCTTCGACTTGAGATTCGAAGCTACAGCCGTGCAAATCGAACAGGAGTTGCAACGTGCACTTACCCAGGATGTTCAGTCTGTGTGGGAAGAATTGCAGCCGTCGGGCTCGATCGATCGCGTGGCGGTGCAACTTTCGAAACGTCCCAGCGAGCCCATGACAACACGTGTAGCGATCGAGGAGCGTAGCGACTCGAATCAGTCCACAGGGCGTTCATTGCAAATTCAGCCAAAGAATTTTCAGGTATGGCTCAGCGATATCGACTGCAATATCGAATACGAACCGGGACGCGTGCTGATACACAACGCGTCAGCCGTCAACGGCGATACTCGACTCTCCATTCGAGGTGAATGCCAGCCGCAACTCGATGGTCGCTGGTTGGCAGACATTCAATGGCAACCGCGGACTCGACTCATCGTCGATGGTCAATTGCTCCGCGCGCTTCCTAAGACGATGCGCGATTCCTTAGTTAAGATCGATTTTCGTGGGCCGTTGGGTATCCTCGGAAGAAGCCAAGTTTTAACGTCCAATGAGCCCGGTCGGCCCTTTCAATCGGCCTGGGATTGCCAACTTGACATCGAAAACGGCCAGTTAGGGGACGGCAAAGTTATCAGCGGTTTGCGGGGCACAATTCTGGCAAGGGGAACCAGCGACGGTACAAACTTGCGAGCCTCCGGTACGGTTGCCATGGATGCTTTGACCGTGCAGGGAGTTCCGATTACGCGATTGCGCGGCCCCTATTTGATCGAAGAGAATATGCTTTACTTCGGATCCGAGATTCGCACTGAGAACTCGCTTGATAGCGAGATGACCGCCGATGCGCTGACCGGAAAACTCACGCTCGCTGGCGTGGGGCGTCTGGTGGATGGAAAACTGATTCTGCGAGCCGGATTGCAGTCTGCTGAATTGAGCGGCTTACTCCGCGATGTAGGTGTCGAGCGGGCCAGCACTCAAGCCAAATGCGATGCCAAGTTAAATATCAGTGGAATTCCATGGAATACAGATACCTGGGCGGGCGACGGCGATATCAATCTGACAGACGCGAAGTTGTTTCAGCTGCCATTCATGATTCGATTGCTTGGCACCGCATCGGTAAACGCTAGCGATGACTCAGCTTTTCAAACCGCCGATATTCATTTCGATATCGACGGTGACAAAATCCCTTTGCAAATCAAGTGCGAAGGCGAAGTGCTTCGTCTCCGTGGCGATGGTTGGGTGAACCTCCGTCGCGACGTCGATCTCGAATTGTATAGCTACGTGGGTAGGCGACCGATTTATAGTGTCGTTTCGCCACTGCTTACCGAATCTCGATTTGCAACGTTCATGATGATCGAAGTCGAAGGTACGTTGGATAATCCTATCATGCAGCGTCGACCGTTCCCGCAAATCGAAGCGACGTTGCAGCAGATCTTTCCCGAGGTGGCCCAACGGAATTCGGTTGAAGGCCTAGTTCCCGACCGCCTTGTTCCTTGGCGATAAACACAATCAACTAAATTTCAAGACCATTCACGTCGAGGTGAGCATCGAGAGAAGTAGAGTCGTCGCTTAACTTTCATCAGATAGGAGTTCGTCATGCAAATTCCTGCCACGAGTTCTGCAGCACAAGCCGCTGGTATCGTTGCCCAGTCCAACTCAAAGGACGTCGCCGCGGATGGCAAAGCGGCCAGCGCGAACGTCCAAGCCGCCTTCAATGCCACGGTTGAAAAAACGGGTTCAGCTAATCCCGACCGGGATGCCCAAGGCCAAGGCGATGGTTTCGTTGGCCACTCCAGGAAAGAGGTTCGCGATGAAATCGAAATCGAAACCGAGGGTGCCCTCCCAGATAGTGTTGACATCCCGCACTTATCGGTGGAACCACCTAGTCAGCTCGACATCATCGGATAAGTTAGGAGCCGCCAACTGTGAAACTAAGAAACTCCTTATTGCAGAAATGAAAACCTGAAGAATCCTATGAAATTCACCAAGATGCACGGGGCAGGAAATGACTATGTCTACGTAAACTGCTTCGAAGAACGTTTGCCGTCGCCAGCCTCCGAGTTGGCCATACAGATTTCCGATCGCCGTTTTGGTGTTGGCGGCGATGGATTGATTCTCATCGAACCGTCGATGCGGGCTGATGCTCGAATGCGAATGTTTAACGCCGATGGAAGCGAAGCGGAGATGTGTGGCAACGGGATTCGCTGCGTTGCCAAGTACGTTTACGACCATGGTATCTGTCAAAAAGATGCACTGAATATTGAAACGGGCAATGGAGTCCTGCAGCTTTCGCTAGATATCGACGGCGGTCGCGTGCGCAGTGTTACAGTCGATATGGGAGAGCCGCGACTGTTGGCTAGCGAGATCCCCACGACTTTGGCGGATGATCGCGTGATAAACCGGGAGGTAGAATTCGATGGAACAAAACTCTTCGTGACAGCGGTATCCATGGGCAATCCACACTGCGTCCTATTTGTGCCACAGGCTAGCGACGAGTTAGTGTTGGGGTTGGGCCCAAAAATTGAAAACGACCCACGATTTCCTAAAAGAACAAATGTCGAGTTCGTGGAGGTTATTTCGCCCGTCGAATTGCGTCAACGCACTTGGGAGCGAGGGTCCGGCGAGACCTGGGCTTGCGGAACTGGCGCAAGCGCTGTTTGTGTTGCTGGCGTGTTGTGCAACCAATGCGAACGCGACGTTTTAATTCACCTGCGTGGCGGCGATCTTCGCTTGCGTTGGGACGCGGCGAGCAATCGCGTCTTTATGACAGGCGGAGCGACGGAAGTCTTTAGTGGCGAGTGGCCAGAGCAAAAAGCCGACTATTGAAATGACTGTATAGCTTATGCTAAAGCTCTCATTACAGACTCGAAAGTTCTTTCGAAATCACGCGCCCACCACTGCGTTATGGCGAATGGCCGGGTTTTTGGGGATTCGGGCTTTAGACGCCTGGATGTCAACCTTGTCGTATCGAGGATTCCGTTATGATGCCTCCTTCGATCCGGCGGATGAGTCCTTTCAAGGGCCAGCTATTTTTGTTTTTTGGCACGAATACATTCCGTTGCCAATTTTTCTGCGTCCGCACTGCCGTCTATCCATGCTGCTGAGTCAACACCAGGATGCCGAAATTCTCTCGCACGTAGCCCACTTCGCCGGACTTGACGTCGTGCGTGGTTCCTCGAATCGAGGTGGTACGGCAGCGCTGCGAGAAATGATCGTCCGCGGAAAGGGAATGAGTTTAGCTATTACCCCCGACGGTCCACGCGGCCCGCGCCGCAATTTGGCACAAGGCTGTGTTTATCTTTCAAGTCGATTGGAGATCCCTATCGTGCCCATCGGGATTGGTTACGACCATCCGTGGCGAAACAAGAATTCGTGGGACAAGTTCGCGATTCCACGTCCATTTAGCCGATGTCGCGCAATCTTGGGCCCTCCGCTTCAGATTCCAGGCGACTTGGATAAAGAAGCCATCGAGTCCCATCGACAGTGGGTGGAAAATCAGTTGCAAACATTGACGACGCTGGCCGAAGACTGGGCCGAACGTCGTTGCGATCTGCCCGGCGGAGAGATTCTCTTCCGTTCACCGCAACGTGGTAAATCGCAATCGCTTTTGGGTAGTCGCGATCGCGATCTGGCCCAGTCAAACATTGGCGAATTGCCGACTACTATTCCCATTCGTGCAGCAAGTTGATGCGATGAACCTTGAAGAAGAATCCCGAGAAGCTCGCGGCCACAGTGCAGAAGCACCGCTGAGCGTAAGTCAATTGAATTGGGTTATCAAACAACTTCTGGAGCGGGCCCTTCCGCAGGTTTGGACGGAAGGTGAGGTTTCCGATGTGAGCCGACCGAGCAGCGGGCATGTTTACTTTACGCTTAAGGACGACCAAAGCCAGGTTCGTGCTGTCATGTGGCGAACCGTTGCTCAGCGACTGCCATTCAAGCTTAAAGACGGTATGTCAGTCATCTGCAACGGTGCGATCGAGGTGTATCCGCCTCGCGGCAGCTATCAGTTGATCGTAAACAAGCTTCAGCCGCAGGGAGTGGGGCCGCTTCAACTGGCCTTCCAGCAACTGCATCAGCGGCTAGCCAAAGAGGGGCTGTTCAACGCAGATCGCAAACGCCCGATTCCGAGATTTCCAACCAGAATTGGCTTTGTAACCAGTCCTAGCGGTGCGGCTTTGCACGATTTCCTTGAAGCGGCTCGCTCGCGTTGGTCAGGATTCCGATTGACGGTCATACCTGCTCGCGTGCAAGGTGACGGTGCAGTTCGCGATCTGGTGCAGGGCATTCAATTGGCCCAACGTTTTAATCCTGCCTTGGATGTTGTTATCGTTGGTCGCGGCGGCGGCAGCATGGAAGATCTCTGGTGCTTCAACGATGAAGCGGTTGTGCGCGCGCTGGCAGCATCCACGATACCCACCATTTCAGCCGTAGGTCACGAGATTGACGTGACCTTGAGCGACCTGGCGGCAGACGCTCGTGCGCTAACGCCGACCCATGCTGCGCAACTGGCGATGCCCAGCGGCAGCGAAATTGCCGGTTACCTTCAACAAATGGAGCGTCGAGCCGTCAATGCTGTGCGCGGACGACTGAAGAACATTCGGCAACGGTTAGAGAACTATGCCACGCGCAGCGTACTCGCGCGCCCGCATCAGATCCATCAACAACGCCGGCAAGCCGTCGATGAGCTTGAGATTCGTACTCGGACGGCAATCTGGAACAACTTGTTACGCCGACGCGAACGTGTGGCCAGTTTAGCGCGGGCCGCAGAAGCGCTTTCGCCACTCAACATACTTGCCCGCGGATACAGTTTGACCCACTTTAACAATACCCAGCAGCCAATCCTCTCGGCTTCACAGCTCGAAATTGGAGACAGGATCACCACAATTCTCGCAGAGGGGAGAATCCACTGCGAGGTCTTGCAAAAAGATGGTTGACCTGGCTTATTGCCAATTTCTGCACGTGCTAGTCCGCAGACGTGTAGACAGCTTCAGGTTGAAAGAAGGGGTTGTCGATCTCAATTGGTTTGGCCGGTGCCTGAACAATTCCATGGGGTGCAACCGCTGCGGATGTTCCGCAATGGACGCAGTGTGGAGTGCTCATCGCTTGCCAGCGATTGACATGTGGCTGCGGCGCATAACTAGGACTTGGTTGCAACTGAGGCCAAGCCGCAAACGGGCTGACGCCGTAAGGCCGTGTGAAACGTTCACCGTAGTATACTGGCGGGTGCAACGCGAAGTACGGAGGAGCAGCGAAAGTTGAGGGGTACCGTGCACCGCCAACGCCGCCGTAACCGAACAAGTATGCCAAACCAAGGCCATCCTGCGCCTGGGCAGAAGCATTGCAGGCAAGTACGAGTAAGCATGGAATTAGAAGTTTGGCAAGTTTCATTGGAAGCGGACCTTTGAAAAGGGAAGTGGCTCAAAACATAGCGGCCTTCTTCCACGCTAATTACCCGACGTTGAACTTCAAGTTTTCCTGCTTTTCAAACCGTCAAGGTCGCCGGGTTGGCGAGTAAAGGTCCGATTGTAACGAATATGCTAGCGACGCAACTAACCGAAGAATTGAAACATCGAGCGGCCAGCTTGGGGTTTGTGTTGTGTGGTGTTACGTCAGCTGCCGCACCGCGACGCTTGGATTCCTTTCTCAATTGGCTCGAGGCGGGGTTTGCCGGACAGATGTCGTACTTGGCTGAGCGCCGCGAGGCCTATTCGCACCCGCGGCATGTATTAGATGGTTGTAAGAGTATTCTAATGTTGGCATTGCCCTATGCGGTTTCTACAGCAGCCCGAGACGCTTCAGCGCAGCCAAAATCCGCTAGAGTAGCCCAATACGCGCTGGGAACGGTCGATTATCACGATGTGATTCACGAGCGTTTGAAGCTGCTGCAAGCCTGGCTTCGGGAGCGAGTGCCAACGGCTACGGTGCGTGGAGTGGTTGACACGGCACCGTTGCTTGAACGCGAGTTCGCTGAATCGGCTGGTTTGGGCTGGGTCGGTAAGAATACACTGTTGCTCAATCGAACCTGGGGTAGCTACTTTTTTTTAGCTGCGATGCTGACAGATGTAGAGTTGGTGACTGATGCACCGACCGATAAGGGCTACTGTGGAACTTGTACTGCTTGTCTGGATGCTTGCCCAACCCATGCCTTTCCAGAGCCATACGTTCTCGATGCAACGAAGTGTATAAGCTATCTGACAATCGAGCAGCGGGGTTCCATAGACGAATCTCTGCGCACTCAACTTGACGGCTGGGTTTTTGGTTGCGACGTCTGCCAGGAAGTGTGTCCGTGGAATCGTCGGGTTCCGGAATCTGTTGAGCCGGCCTTTGCACCTCGGGAGGATTTGGCAAACTTTGACCCAATCGATGTGCTTAAACTGAACGACGAGCAGTTCCGACAGCGTTTCCGCAAGACGCCTTTGTGGAGGGCAAAACGTCGAGGATTGCAGCGCAATGCAATTCTAATTGTGGGAACTCAACGCAATCAAGCAGCTCGAGAACCCTTGCTGCAATTGCTCGAAGACGAGGAACCAATCGTCCGAGAAGCAGCCGCATGGGCACTGCGTAGACTCGAGCCTGACGAACCAGGTTAGTCAAGTCATGGGAAGCCGTTGATTGCAGTTTATTGACGATGGATTGGAATCTTGCCAGAACGCACTCCTTGGACGACGTAGGCCACGCCGGCTAGCAGAGCTGACCAAAAGAGCAATGACCTCACGCGTTGCCAAGTAACAAACGGAGCCCGAGGTGGCGGTTGCGAAAAGTAGCTATCGCCTATCCACTGCACGCGTTTGAGTAAATACTGAGCCGGGGTGTTTCCCGATCTTTGCCGCGTGCACCACACGTGCACTGCTTTAATGGGCGCCAAAGTGCAGGCGACTTTCTTGAGCAAGCGGTAGCTGCCGACATCAGATTCATCAATCGAAATGAACAGTTCAGCTCCCTTGCGTTCGATCAACATTTTTCCTTTTTTAAATACCTCGGGTTGAAACTCATAGCTTTGTTTGGGTGAGTCGGTATGGTCCGCTGTATAGCACAGCGCGCTCTTGTACTTGCGGGTGGCGACGTAGCCAACCGCCAGCACTGGAGTTTGGGGGTCGTCCGTTACGAAGCGTATCAATAATCCCTGTCCCCAACCCGTTTTCGGCGCGGCCAGCTGCGGGCATTCAAAATCAATTTGGAACAGGAAGTGATCCTTGGAATTTGCTTGAAGTTCGAAGCCCAAATGTTGCGCATTTTTGCCCGCATCCGCTGTTTGTTGGATCAGGATACCCTGCGAGCCAAACTCCAGTTTGTCCTTACTGCCTACGGGAGGAAGCAGGAACTCGAACCGTGGATCGTCTTGAACAGAAGCGTCCAGTGCAATATCGGCAATCTGTTCAGACGACTGAGCAAGAGCAGGCGATTGAAAGGTTAGTAGCCCACAACAGACAAGCATCGCAGTGAATTGCACTTGCCGCAGGGCATTTATTTTTCTGAACGATCCACAAACCTTGGAATGCATCGGCACCTCGTTAGAAATTTCATGTGTTGGCTCAACACGGCCCCGTATCGTATGGTCCGCATAGAATGACACTGATGGCACGCACCGGAGACCCTGTGCAGTAATGAGGCTGTGTAGGGCAACTACTCTCAACCCATCGCCACCCGAGGTATCAGTGGAAGTAACAACAATTTGACGAGCTATTTGTCGTTGTGGCTCTTTACTGAAGCGGTGAAGCGGCCACTTCGCCACATCCAATTGTGCCAATTTGTCCCCAGACGCCATAAGGACTGGGCTCACCTGAGGATCCATGGGGAGCGTATTGTGTCAGGTCACCACTGTCGATCGATGAAGAGATAGTATGCACAGACGCATCGACGTAAAGCACCATCAATAAATCTCGATGATGCGCGCCAGCCGTATAGAGACCATTGACGAGATCATACGAGCTCCGATTGGAAGCGCTGTTATCATTGGGAGCCAAGATAGTGTTGACAGCGGTATACACAGGTGCTCCGTCGGTCCAGCGCATCCCCCTGCCGTATAACGGCGGGGGAGGTACCGGAAGAAAGGGAATGAAGTCCAGATCCGGGTGCCTGATGGTCATTCTAGACGGCTGGCTCAATTGATCTTCCGTGAACCAATCCGCAATTCCGGCTTGCACTTTTAATTCGGTCATGGCCAGGCTATTCGACGTGCCATCGCGTACCTCCGCCAGTCGTTTCCATCTCAATGGTTGGAACATACCACGCGTATTGCCGAAGGCTGCGTCCACTACATTGTCACCGATGCAAAAGCCATACGAAGTGCGTCCGATTTCGAATTTTTCGGCCCGAGCATTTTCGTTGGGACAGAGTAACTGCGGGATTTGAAATAGCCACGGTGCGTAGGTGCCGCCGAGTGTTTCACCAGGAAACGGTCCGCCAGGTGCGATGGCTCCGCTGGCGGTCATGGCCCCATTTTCAATTTGGCTAGCCAGCGGGATTTGTTCCAGAAACGGGAGCAAACCCACAAATGCGCTGCGTCGATCGTGATTGCCTGAGAGAGAACTACCATGGCCGCTCGTCCCAGATCGCAGAGCCGGAAACGCTCGATAGACGCTCTCGTAATTCATCATGGCGATTCCCAACTGCCGCATATTGTTCGAGCACTGAACACGACGTGCAGCTTCGCGCGATGCCTGTACTGCAGGGAGCAGCAAGCCAACTAAGATACCGATGATGGCGATCACCACCAGCAATTCGACCAAAGTGAATGCAGCCATCTTCCGCATGGTAAACTCCTTGCTGAATTCGGGCGCTGGGAAAAGAATCTTCGATGAGTGGGGCTAGGGCATTGTAGGCTTTCTGGGGCCAATTGCAAATTTGGGGGTGTAGTTCGTGAGAAAGTGACAACAGTAGCCTAGGCATCCTGCGCATCCTGCCTGGGGTCTGTCTGCCTTACTCTTAATCCGTCTCTCGCCACAGCTGCGATACCCCAGTTGTATCCAAAGGCGTCTTCTTTGCACTCATCATGAAATCATCGGAATGAGCGAAGGTGTTGCTACTAAGAAAGCCAAATGGGTTGGTAAGGACTCACGCAAAGGGTCCAAGCTCAGAACCGGTACACAGTCCGCGGAACCGCAGTCCGCGCACACTGCAGTCTGATACACTGCGCCCCAACAGCGAATGTTTGCTACCCTTGTGACGTCTGCGTACCCCCGCTACCAAAGTGCTGTGTCCGCAGACATTCGGTAAAATCGAATCGGTACCAATTACGTACCGCATGGTCCCCCCTTCTCCCCTGTACTTTAAAAACTGCACGACCTCTACTCAGGGGAGAAGGGGACGGGGGATGAGGGGCTTCACGCTGGCATTTTGCTGCTCCCAGTGCACCCCAAAGCCCTACGTTCCAAGGAAACGCAAACGTCGCGCACCCACAGCGAATGGTTGCTACTCTTGTGACGTATGGGCGGAGTTAGCGGCGACAGATAAATAATGTAGTGTGTCGACCCTGCGGGCCTAAGAACTCGGATTCTCATGTTCCGGTGCCTTCGACACCGGCAGAGGTTGTGCCAGGCCTTCGGCCTTAAATCCAAATCAAAAGGCGATGCATTCGCGAAGGCAAACAAACGGCAAACTTTGGTACTTACTTGCGCGAGCAATGCATTCGATTCTTGAATGCATCGCTCAAGTCGATATTGGGACTCTAGTGCGTCCTTGGCTGCAGCAAATTCATCTGCTGCAATTTGCGTAGGTAATGCCGAACTTTGTCCATGCACAACGCCCTGGTGCCGGACCATAGAGTACTGCGGGATGCTAAGAACAGCACCGAAACTGTGTATCTCTCAAACAGCGGAATTCACATGTACCAATCGTTGCAGCCGCAATGCGTGTTTCTCATCCATCGACTCGCCAAAAACCGCGCGCTGTATTAGTAGCTCGCCTTTAGGGTTGAACTGATATTCGACTTCTGTGCGGGCAGGCTCTCGAAGGTAACTCAGCAGTTCGGGAATGTAAACTTCGCGTTGATATGATTTGATTTGTTTGATCGCCAATTCATCGGAAGGTTGGTCCGATCGAGCAAGAGCAATACGGCAGCAGGCCAGGTAGGCCTCCTGCGATTGAATTCGCCCGATCGCCTGTATAAAAGGAATGGCGTGGTTATCGGGTAATTGGTGACAGATGATTTCCAATAAGGAGATAGCAGACGGATCGTCAACTAGCTTGAGTGTTTCAAGCGCTCGCTTGGTCCGCTCGGGTGAACTACTGGTGAGTTCGTTTGCAACCCTGCGCAGTTGAGGAATCCACTTTGCCCAATCAGTCTGCAACCGCCGCGAAGTTTCAGACGCGCGTTGTCTCTCTTCGGGGGTGAACCATTGTCCGCCAATCCAGCGATGATTGAGTTGCAGACGGGCTTCGGAATCGTTGGGAGAGAGGTTTAATACGGCGTACCAATGCGCGAGGGCTTGAGTTTCAAGCTGATGCGTCTTGCACCAATGAGCCAAACTACGATGACCTTCAACATCCTTCTGAATGCTGGCACGCCGTTCACGGTACAGTCGCAGTCGGGGAATGTCGCGACTGTCTTCCAACAGCTCGTAAGCCAGCCATTGCTCCGCCTGCTTAAATTGGCCGACCTGCCATCGCGCTGCGTCGCTCAGATCGCCACTGTTGCTGAGGCTGGCGCGTCGGTCGACCGCCAATCCATCGGCTTCCGACTGCAAAAGTGACTGCAAGCTTTCGGGGGTGTGGCGAGGAACGGTTTCGTTCGCTAAATCAAGGGACGCTAGGCACAAACCAAGCCACAACGCACGCATCTCGCCACCCTTTCAGATAAGCCTACATCGAATCGAAATCACCAGCTGAGTTGTTTTTTCTGAAGCATCACCTTACGATGGTGTAAGGCTGGTCAAGTCGCCAAGTCAAGCTAAAAAGGGTCTTTAGGGTCGCCCAGTTCGTCTCAAAAGAGCAGAATCAGAGCAGAATCACTGTGAAGCAAATGTTGTATCGATGCCAGGCCCAAAGTGAGAACGGGGTGATAACGGCGAGCCATTTGCACGGTCCGTCGTGGCGACTTGCTGTTGCCACATTCACCGCTGGGCAGTTTCACAACCTAACGCGATTGGCATTGGCGTGCATCGCGAGCATCTGGTTAGCGTCGCTACTCTTAGCTCAAAGCCAGTCTAGTGGCGAATCGTTTGCGCGGATCATGTTCCACCCGTTGGCCTATGAAGGCCTGCAGCAGCAGAGTCAAACGCTGATCGATCGGCAGCACAATTTGATCAGCCACCGCGATGCAGCCATGCAGCGGTTGCGGCACAGTGAGAACAAGGGCAGATTCCGATCTGGCCGTTTTAGTGGGTAATACCACTGCGAGACTTTTCCCCTTTTAGTGTGGAGCGCAGAGTGTCGGGTACAATCTCCAAACTGGATTATAGCCATTATGTCTGTTTTCCCAACGATGGCCAAAGGCATGAGATCATCCATGGAGAACATTACGTGAATCCTGCCCCCAGCACCTATCATCAAACCGTTTCTCGTCGCATTCAGTTCGCCCTGTACTCACTCATCGAATTGCAGCAGTTGGGGCAAGTTTTTGACGCACCAGTCGATGTCCAGTTGGGTAATTACAATATCGTCCAACCCGACATCGTCGTCATCTTGGCTCGCCACGAACAGATGGTCACTCCGACCAAGATTAAGGGCATACCTGATCTGATCGTGGAAATCTTGTCTCCCTCGACGATGGAGCAAGATCAAGTCCTTAAGCGGCAAATGTATGAAACGGCGGGAGTGCCGGAATACTGGATCGTTGATCCATTCGAACACAGCATCGCTCAGTTGATTCGCAATAGCAACGGGACCTATGATTCGTCTAACCACGAACAACGCATCGTCGCACACGTAGTCCCAAATGTTTGGATCGACTTGGCACAGGTCTGGTAGTCAATTGAGGAGGCCCGGCTAAAGTGATCTCTCAACGCACATCGAGCTTTTCGAGCACCAGCATCTTGACACTGATACCACCTGCCGAAACGCTCCTACGCTGAATTGAGGACGAAAAATTTGTCTGGTATGGCGGAATTCATGACAATACTCCCTATTCGATTTTCGATGTGCTCATTGCAGGTTCCATTCAGCATCAACGGAAAGCCAGGCGTCACTTTTCGTGGCTATTCACGGCACACAGTCCGCGGACACCATAGTCCGCGGACACAGCAGTCTGATCGATGAAGATTTTTTTGAGAAAAGTGGGGTATGGAGCTGCACGCCGCCAACATCGGAATTGATCTGCTTGGGACGGCGATCATGTCAAACCACTTTCATCTGGTACTGCGGTCACGGCCGGATGCGGTCCAGACGTGGGACGATACCGAAGTCGCTCGACGCTCTGTGGCGACATTCTGGACGCCAAAAGCCTCGCTACTTACTTAGTCTGAAATGGTTCCGACAAGATAATTTGCTTCAGCAAATCGCGGAATCGATAGTTGGTTGGCTGCTGCGATGCAAGTATTTGTTCAATATGTGGTCGGTCGTTAGGCGTGGTTTCCCGGCCAGTTGCGTAAGCGAGCAGCTTTTCTAGCAGCGCGCGTGCAAATTGGTCCTGCTGCTCGAGCAGTAGTTGCTTGAATTCCACAATGTCTTTAAAGGACTTCCCATTGGCCAATTCTGCGGAAGCATCAATTTTTGCTTCTTTGCTGTAGCGATCTCTCCATGCTCCAATGGCATCATAATTTTCCAGGGCAAATCCAGGCGGATCAATCTTACGATGGCAATCGTAGCAACTGGGGATGTTGCGATGTTTGTCGAGTTGGTCGCGAATGGTGATGGCTCCGCGAACATCCGGGTCCAGCGGTTCGACGTCCGGCGGCGGCGGAGATGGCGGCGTTCCCAATATGTTTTCAAGTAGCCATACTCCGCGGACCACCGGGGAGGTATCAATGCCATTGGCGGTAACCGTCAACACGCTGGCTTGTCCCAGCAAACCACCACGGCGACGATCAGTTAGGTTAACTCGTTGGAAGCCGATACCGCTGGGCGGTTGCAAACCATAATGTCGGGCCAGAGGTTTGTTAATAAATGCAAAGTCGGCATCGATGAAGTTCTTGATGGAAAGGTTTTCGTCCAACAAGCACCGAGTAAATAACTCAGTCTCTTGCCGCATGGCCGTGCCCAGATCGTAGTGATAGAACGCTTGGAAAGTATCGCGATCCGGTGGTGACGCACCCAGGTCGCGCAGATTCAGCCAGCTATCCAGGAAGTCGCGGATAAATGCAGTCGATTTCTGGTCGACCAGCATGCGTTCCGTTTGCTCCAGGAGATTTTCTGGCAGATGGAGTTGGTTATGCGCGGCCAAGTCCATCAATTCCGCGTCAGGCATTGAAGACCAGAGGAAAAGTGCCAGTCTGCTAGCCAATGCGTGATCACTCAATGTGGATTGTGGTGACGATGGTTCGTCGAGATATAGAAAGCTGGGAGAGCAAAGGACAGCTTTCATGCCGTCAGCGAAGGAATCCAGCGACGATCGTCCAGCGGACTGACGCTCAGCAACCAATTGCAGTAGGCGTGAGACCTCTTCCTCGGTTGCGGGGCGGCGATACGCTAACGTTGCGAAGCGAGACAAGTGCTTCTCGATTTGCGTCTGAGTAGTCGCACCGACGGCTAGGATTTCTTCGCTGTCCTCAGCGAGCAGCATTCTTTGACTGGGCGTCGGCCAAACGTCGATAAGCGGTCCGGTGATTTCAATGTCATCGATGTGGATTTGAGGAAACTTGCCATGTTTGATGGCCAAATAGCGAGCTTCGACAATGCCTGAGCGACTGGGCTTGGGGAATTGCTCGGGGTATCGCTTGAGCGTTTTTGACCACAGATTGCGAGCGTCGAAGAGACCATTGCGAAAAGTAAAACGTGGCGTGAAACCCTGGTCGAGCCAGACTCTTACGCTCGTCACTTGTTCTCCATCCTGCAATTCGACTTCGGCCAGCAAGGGTTCGATGGGCTGCGGTTTGTGGAGAGGTCCTGCAGATTTTTTGCCCGCGACGATCCCCAGTCGCAACAATTCGTTCCGGTCGGTGCCGAGATAGTCATCATCGAATGGATGCAATCGATTCAGGGCCGTGGCTTTGAAGCGTATTTCGTAGAATCCGTCATGGGGCACACCGGTGTCGAACGCGTGAATTGGGGCGTAGGCGCCTTCATGCTTGTCGGCTCCGATGACATCGTAGAGCGTCAAGTGATCGAAGTTATTGGTTTTTCCGTGAACTTGGTCGATTTCAGGTTGTTGCTTGAAATTTTCTCGGAATGTCCATGTCTGCACCGGCGGCTTTTCTAGCGGGAAAATCGCTTTGTCGATCACCAACTCAGCAGCCGCCAAATATTTGGAAAGCAGATAACCGGAGGTAACGAGCGAAGCCCCCACATTGTCCAAGTGATCGATGGTTTGTTCGCGCGGAAATCCCACTGTGGGATCGAACATCGTCATGTTCAAATGGAGTAGATCGCGAACCGTGTTGCGATACTCGCGGGCATTCAATCGACGCAGCACAGTTTCTTCCGATGCTTGCGCATGCGATGCGTGATAATTGGCGATGTGCTTGGTGAGCCATTGCGTGACGACTCGCTGCTCCTCCACGGGTGGTTGCGGCTGATCGTGGGGCGGCATTTCATCCAAGTTGAGTTGGTCAAGGATGTCCTGCAGTTCCGCCAACGAATTACTGTCGCTGATTTCGCCAGTTAGCTGGTCAAAGCGGCGATCTCCAGATTGTTTTTCCAGCCCGTGGCAATTGCTGCAATGCGATTTCAAGAAGGGGGCGACAGTAGATTGAAAGCTGGTTTGGCCGCTGGAGGTAGCGCCGTCGTCGGCCATTATTGGCGACAGGCAGCCGACGCACCCGACCACAAAGAACAGGAAACGCAGCGCGTGATTGTCGTTCATGCTAGGCCAACTCCAGACCCGACAGCGTACTCGTGCTATTGCTGAACGTGTCGATTTCCAAACCGAATCGCTGCAACATCGACAGATACAAATTGCACAGCGGCACACGTTTGCGGCCTTCGGAAGGGAATTGTTTATGTTCACCGTGACGATATCCGCCCCCGGCCAGCAGAATGGGTAGGTCGGAGTTGGTGTGTGAATTTGCGTTCCCCATACCGCTGCCAAACAGTGTTAGAGTGGAGTCGAGCAGGCTACGATCGGAGTTGGGTTCTCGAAGTTCGCTGAGTTTTTGGACGAAGCGACTGAACTGCTCGACTTGGTAGGTCTCAATTTGCACGAGCAAGTCGATGCTTTTTTGTACCTGTCCATGATGAGATAGGCTGTGGTATCCCTCGCGGATTCCCAGATCGGAGGCAGCAAAGCTGCCACCAACTTCGACCGTTGCCACTCGAGTGGAATCCGTTTGTAGCGCCAGGGCAATCAAATCATAGATCTTCGGTAGATCTCGTGTTAATCCTTCATCGACAGGTTCCTGCATGGTCGGCTGGGGCTTGGGGATCTTTTGCCAATGCTTCTCCAGCTCGAGCTTCGATTCCACTTCGCGCACCGAGGCGAAGTATTCATCGAGCTTTTCGCGATCGTTCTTGCCAACTCGTTTCTTTAACGAATGGGCATCCCCCAGCACCGTGTCTAAGATCGAGCCATGCAATTCAATCCGTTCGGAGGTGCGCTGGCGAGCTGCTTCATCGTCATTCAAAAACAGCTTTCGAAATAGCTCGCGTGGACCCTGGATTGGCGGGATGCGAGTTCCAGTGCGCGTCCAGCTCATCATGGGACCGCCGTGCAAGCCCGTTTCTGACCCGATCGTCAATGAAGGGAAGCGAGTTCGTGCGCCGACAAATTCAGCCGCCCGCTGATCGAGGCTAATGCCGCCGTCTGGCATGCCCTTGGCATCGGCTGAATTCACTCCGGTTAGGAACGTATGGACCGCAAAGTGACCGCCCTTCTGTCCATGATCGAGATGCGAAAACAGCGTGCAGTGCTCGCGAACGGATGCGAGCGGTTGAAGTAAAGGTGGCAGCTCGAAACTGCTGCCTGTTTGGCTCGGCCAGAACGCCCCGGGGTACATCCCAAATTCGTTGCCGATGCACACTAATCGCCTGGGCGAGATCTCGCCTACGCCAGCTCGTACCAGCGGCCGCTGGAATGATTCCAGAATCGGCAAGGCAATGCACACGCCTGCAGC
>JBGSTP010000105.1:0-17055 GCA_041736515.1 Pirellulaceae bacterium | reverse complement strand
GAAACCGTCCGCGGTTCAGAACATTCATAATCTGGCCTCCTTGCCTAATGACGGAACTGTGACAACTCCATCTAGGCATGCGAGGCCATTTTGTATAGATCATTCTCTGACAATCATTTACGACTATCTAAGTGCCATTCGAACCACCACCCGAGGCAATGCGTTTTGGATCTATGCCAAATTCCTTGCTTTTGCCTCGAACCCAACGCATGGCGGCGATAGCATCCTCTATACAAGTCACTGGGGGATCGCTCTTGGACTTATCGAGCAAGCGGTACTCAACCTGAAAACACACCACACCGCGCGTCGCCAGGTACTTAGAATGCTCAGTAAACTGGCCTGGCGCTCCACCGGTCCAACCACCTCCATGAAAAAACACGACTGCGGGCCGCATGTCAGACGCGTTCCAATTTACTGGCTTCGTTACGTAAATTGCCAAGTTACGATCGTCAACCTGCTTGTACTCGATTCTCTCTCCTGGAGGCGGATCGGCGGCCGTTACCGTGAATCCAAGCAACATGGCTCCCAACGCCAATATTAGAGAACTGTTGTTACGCATGGGGTTTATCGATTTCAGTTAGAGAAGGAAGCGTCAAGGTATCAGCTGTGATGGGAATGAAATAGCAAATCGCGAAGATCTCTGGCGGTGATAGCCGCTTCTGAGGAGGATTCATCCAGCACAGTAATGTGGCCCATTTTTCGGCCATGTCGCGCTTCCAGTTTTCCATACAGATGCAAGTGCGCGGCAGACTCCGCCAGGACTGGTGTCCAGTTGGGAGGACCATTTTCCCATACCTCGCCCAGAATATTTGCCATGGCTGCTGGCCGCAACATACAGGCCGGCACCAAGGGAAGATTGCATATTGCTCGAACTTGCTGCTCAAACTGGCTGCAGGTGAAAGAATCGATGGTAAGGTGCCCTGAGTTGTGAGGGCGTGGGGCGATTTCATTAATCAACAATTCGCCACCGGCTGTCACGAAGAATTCAACGCAGAATAGTCCGAGCACCCCGAAGTTGGCTGCAATCCCACGGCAGATTTGCATCGCCTGTTCCTCCAGGCCCCGTAAGTGCGCGCTGACGGGACAGCGTGTCACGTCCAAAATGTGATTCGAATGGCTGTTCTCGAACAGCGGGTAACATTCGATTCGGCCTGCAGCATTTCGCGCCGCGATCATCGACACCTCGGAATCAAATTCGATCCACTTCTCAGCTATTACATTTTTCGAGTTCAGCTGCTTCCATTTGTCGGCCACGTCTTCCGCCGAGCGCACGAACGATTGACCTTTACCGTCGTAGCCAGACCTAACGGTTTTCAGCACCATGGGCCACCCTAGTGTTTCCGCTGCTTCGACTGCTTCGGTCTCGTTACGAACAGCTACAAACGGTGTCGTGGGAAAACCGGCTTGCCGGAGTGACGTTTTCTCCTTCAATCGATCCTGACATATTTCCAAAAAGCTGGCACTCGGGTTAGTGCGCGTCGTCCGACCAGCAGTCTTCAAAATATCCAACGGAATATTTTCAAACTCCAATGTAATTACTGAACAGAGTTGAGACATTTCTTGAATGAGCTGCTCAACGGACTGATTACTGATTGACGGGCAAAAATGCCGATCCGCGACCTGTCCTGCAGGACACGTCTCCTCCTCGTCGTACACGGCAACATGATATCCCATCCGCTGTGCAGCCTGAGCAAACATCCGTCCTAATTGCCCGCCGCCAAGGACGCCCAACCAATTTCCTGGTGCAATATAATGCTCCGAGTTCAATTCGAGCGCAGAAGTTTCTGGAGTGGCTTCAGCCGCCATGAGTTCATTCAACCCTTGGATAGATTTGGTTGGGGATTAGCAAACCCGGTATGAGTCGCATACCATGCGAGCAATAGAATAGCAAAACTACAACTCACAATCATTCATTACGGCCTGTGTTTGAGCGCTACTCCAGCTACTCAGCCTAGCCAACAACTCCGCGTCCGTGGTTGCTAGAATGCGTGCTGCCAGAAGCGCCGCGTTCTTCGCGCCTGCAGGACCAATTGCCAAGGTCGCGACTGGAATACCGCCAGGCATCTGTACGATGGAGAGCAACGAATCGAGACCATTCAAGGCTCGGCTTTGGATTGGAACGCCCAGTACAGGCAAATGCGTACACGAAGCCACCATACCTGGAAGATGCGCGGCTCCTCCAGCCCCTGCAATAATCACCTTCAATCCGCGCGATTGAGCTGACTCCGCATATTCAAACATCCATTTGGGCGTGCGGTGCGCCGAGACAACGCGACTCTCAAACGCAATCTGCAATTGCTCTAGAATTTCGGTTGTCTCGCGCATTGTCTCCCAGTCGGATCGACTACCCATGATCACTCCGACTTGCGGCGCAACACAAACCACGTCTGACATCGCAATATCCTAAATTGAGCGCTAGGGAGTCGCCGCGGCTTGAGTGCGGAGCAACGGAAACAGAATTATATCGCGAATGCTGCGCGAATTGGTCAGCAGCATAACCAAGCGATCTATGCCGATCCCCAAACCGCCAGCCGGTGGCATGCCATTGCGTAAAGCCAAAACAAAATCATGATCCATATTTGCCATCGAGTCCTCCGCGGCCTGTCCTTCCAGCTGAGTTCGGAACAGCTCCTCTTGCAACAATGGGTCATTGAGTTCCGTATACGCATTCGCCAGTTCCATGCCGTGAATGAACAACTCGAAACGCTCCGCCACGTTAGGGTTCGATGCCTTGCGCTTAGTCAAGGGACAAATGCTAGCCGGATAATCGATTACGAATACTGGCCCGATCAGCGCGTCCTCCACCTTTTCTTCGAAGACTTCGCTCTTGACCACATCGGGATGTTTGCCAGATGGATCTAAGCCAATTGCCCGGGCGTATTTGGCGATCTCCTCCGCGTCAAATGGATTAAGCCCGCCAGTCGCTTCAGTAAATAGTTCATCATAGGTTCGACGAGCAAACGGCGGCGTAAAGTCGATGGGTTTATCGTTCCACATCACCTGGAAACCTTGTCCAGTCGCGGCCAATGCGTCGACAATAATCTGCTCGGTGAGATTCATCATCTCTTCATAGTTCCCGAACGCCTCGTAGGCTTCGAGCATGGTGAATTCTGGATTGTGCCGCGGACTAATCCCCTCGTTTCGATAAACACGACCAAGCTCGTAAACGCGTTCCATCCCGCCAACCAGCAATCTCTTTAAATGCAATTCGAGCGCAATGCGCAGCACTAATGGCATATCGAGCGTATTGTGATGAGTCTTGAAGGGCCTGGCGGCGGCGCCTCCCGCAATAGTATGTAAAGTCGGGCCTTCAATTTCGCAGTAGCCGCGCTTGCGCAATGTCTCGCGAATGGACTGAACTATTTTCGTGCGTTTCAAAAACGTGTCCATCACGCCTTCGTTGTAGGTTAGATCGAGGTAGCGCTGCCGCTGTTTTTGATCAGCATCTTGCAGTCCAGCAAATTTTTCCGGCGGCGGTTCGAGCGTTTTGCACATAAAGTGAAGATTCGCGGCAAACACAGTTAGCTCTGCAGTATTCGTTCTGCCTAACCGACCTTCAACCGCGATCCAATCACCCAAATCGAATTCAGCCGACAAATCGAAAGCAGCATCGCCCACCTGGGCTTTGCCGATCAAAATTTGTATGTCGCCCGTCCAGTCGCGAAGCGTAATGAACTTCAATTTACCTTGTCCGCGTTGCAGGATGATACGGCCAGCAACTCGCACAACTGGTCCAGTTTCTTCCCCTTCACCAGCCTGTTTTTTCCAATCGCGATAGTCCACTTGGCTGGCCGAAGTGGCGCCGAGGGTTAAATCAGGCAAGTCCAATTCACGGCCATCGGTGAGCTTGTATTTGATTTGCGAACTGAGTCCGCGAACATCCGCGTTCCATTGTCGATTGGGAAAATGGTGTCCCCACGGATCAACTCCTAAGGCTTCGATTTTTGCTAATTTCGCGAGTCGCGATTCGTGGTGTTCGGACATTTGTGCTTCTAAAGTTGCTAGGGCTGTTTTCAGAGAACCAGTTAAAGCCTGCCAGCCTGTAGGTCGCAGCCCGCGGAATTTGTTAAAACGGAGGTTGAAATTCTAGCTCTAGCCAGTCACATCGACGAGACGGGTATTCAAACTGATTTCTACTGGTTAGAAGTAGCATGCGCACTGCGCGATTTTTTGCGTTGGCCAGCTTCAGTTTTCGCGGTGAAAACGGCGTGCCAGCACCTCAAAAAGAGTTTTTAAGGTAATCCGATGAGCCAGCCCGTTCGTCCCAGCGACCTGCCCGAGCCATCTGTTGAACCGAGTAACGGTTGGCACTGTACGCATCTGTTTTACAGAATTAATCGTGCCGTTTGGGCGAGTCTTGCGGCCGAAGTTAGACGGTCCGCAGCAGCACAACTGAAGCAGATTCTAGATCCAGCCAGCGATGAAGCGCCGACGCGGATGCAGAGCTTTATCGTCAGTGGCCATAAGGCAGATTTTGCATTGATGATGCTCGACCCCAATCCACTCAAAATCGATCGCGTTCACCAGAGATTGCTTCAAAGCCAACTGGGACCGGCGCTCGAGGCCGTTTATTCGTTCGTGTCGTTGACAGAAATCTCGGAATATGTGCCCTCGCCAGAGCAGTATGCTGACCGGCTGAAATCGGGTGGCGAGGACCCAGAGTCACCCGCTTTCGCGGCCAAAGTAGCGGCCTACGAAAAACGTTTGCCAATGATGAACACTCAGCGATTGACGCCCGAGCTACCTTCATGGCCAGCCATGTGCTTTTACCCGATGAACAAAAGCCGGGTGGTGGGCGCGAATTGGTTCACTACTCCCTTTTCAGAACGCAACGCTATGATGGCCGAACATGCGCAAAGCGGTATGGCGTTTGCCGGCCGAGTAACACAAGTCGTCACCGTTTCCGTGGGACTCGATGACTGGGAGTGGGGCGTAACGCTCTGGGCTCGTTGTCCCGACTATCTCAAGGACATCGTCTACAAAATGAGGTTCGACGAAGCGAGCGCCAAGTATGGCGAATTCGGGCCGTTTTACACCTGCTATCTCGCCTCAGCCGATCAAATTACCCAGCATTGCGGAATCGCCCCTTTCTAAGATCATCCATCGATTCAACTTGCATTTGTCAACTTGTATTTGCCCGAATTGCCTTGACATATCGCAGCCTACTAATTGGGACCAAAGCTCGTTTCCCTGCGAAACTTCTTATGGGCTTGATGGTTTTTAAAAGTAGGTGAAACGATTTCGAGTCAACTGCGATCGAAGGACTTGCAAATGACGGAGCATATCCATTTCCACTGCCCGCACGGACATAGTGTCAAAGCCAAAGCGACCTTAGCTGGAAAAATGGCCAAGTGCCCCGCTTGTGAAGCGGTGATGTTAATTCCAGAGCCCACAAGACTGCAGATACCCCGTGGCAATAGCGCCCTTACCGAATCTGCCGTAATGCGCATCCTGGGGGATGCGGCACCGCTGCCGTCGCCTCCTGAAAAGATCATCGAGTCGCCGAGAAATTGCCCCCGGTGCCATAAGGCGTTGCCCGGGTATACGACTATTTGTGATGGCTGCAAACTCTACGTCGGCCTCAATCCAACAAAACGACCAGCCAGTAATCAAGCCATGCAGGACTGGGCGGGCTTCTAGAACGGCAAAACGTCTTAACTGTAGTAACCTAGCTAGGCACCCAGCCTGGGTCCTCGCAACACAGGCTTAAAGCAACATAGGCTTTCCGTAACACGGGTCTTCCGTAATTTTATCCCCCGTAACAAGGCCATGAATCGGTTAGCGAAGTTGAGGCCAGAGCTGGATGAAGAGGAATCCAGAAAGAACCCAGGCAGGATGCTACTGAGTATGTCGTTCGGCACATACCATGGAAACGACAGAACAAACCACCCACATGCCCAAATCTCTTCCCGGGCGTCGGTTTGCGTGGACTTTGACAGCGATTTTCTTTCTGCCTACAATGGTTCCTCAGTGCAACGAAGAAATCGAGTGCTAGAACCTCGGTGGCAATAGTTTTCAGTTGCGCCACACAACCCACCTAACAATCCCTCCCTAGACGATGCGTCCCCCGTAGGGTCAGCAGCTATGTCGAACGTTACCGCTAACGCGGCTGATGTTTGGCGTTTGTTCAACCTTTGATTGGTGTCTTAACAGAAAGCACGGAGTAAAGTGATGAAGTGTTTCGGAAACAGTCTTACGCGCCGCAACTTCCTTACTGTCGGCGCCCTCGGCAGTTTGACGCTCGCTGATCTGCTACGACTTCGACAGGTGTATGGCGATCAGAAGCATTACGACTTTATTCCGGCAAAAGCGGAAAGCGTTATACACGTGTTCCTGCCGGGCGGAATGGCTCATCAGGAATCGTGGGACCCCAAACCGTTTAGTCCGCTCGAATATCGCGGCGAAATGGGAACGATCAAGACGAATACCGGCGAGATTGTGAGTCAAGTACTGCCCAATCTGGCGCAGTGTGCGGACAAGTTTACAATCATTCGCTCCATGACCCACGGTGAAGCGGCGCACGAGCGTGGCACGCACAATATGTTTACCGGCTACAAACGTAGTCCGGCTTTGATTTACCCGAGTTTAGGCAGTGTCGTTAGCCACGAATACGGTCCGCGGAATAATTTGCCTCCCTACATTTGCATTCCCAATCGCCCCAACGAGTTTGCGGGCAGCGGCTATTTGAGCAGCTCGTACGCCCCCTTCAGCTTGGGTTCCGATCCGGCCAATGATGGATTCAAAGTCCAAGACTTGAATTTGCCGACCGGCGTCGATACCGAACGCTTTACTCGCCGACGCACCGCATTGGATTCAGTCAACGAGTATTTTTCCAAGCGCCACAACGCTGACAGCGTTACAGCCATGGATAGCTTCTACGAGCGCGCGTATAGCTTGATCAGCTCGGAGAAAGCTCGTGAAGCATTTGATATTGAAAAGGAAGATGCGGCGATGCGCGATCGATATGGTCGCAATCAAGCTGGCCAGCGTTTGTTACTGGCTCGTCGCTTGGTAGAAGCCGGAGCGCGATTTGTGAGCTTGACCTACGGTGGTTGGGATATGCATGCGCAAATAACCGACAACTTCAACCGAACGATGCCGCCTCTCGATCAAGCGCTTGCAGCCCTGATCAACGATTTGGACTCAAGGGGATTGCTCGATTCCACGTTAATCATGGTCAGTAGCGAGTTTGGACGAACCCCGAAAATCAATTCGGATGCAGGCCGAGACCATTGGCCCAAAGTCTTTAGCGTCATGATGGCTGGCGGTGGTATCAAACGCGGGCTGGTTTATGGAACGTCCGACCCGACTGCGTCGGAGCCTGATTCGGACGCGGTTTCCCCAGAGAATTTGGCTACGACCGTTTACCATCTGCTCGGAATTGTTGCGGATAAAGAATTGATGGCACCAGGCGACCGTCCAATTGAAATCGTCGACGGTGGCAAAGTGATCAAGGAATTGTTGGCCTAAACGCGGTAATACACCACGTGATTCGAACGAGGAACTCTGAAGTGAAGCTATCAACTTGGTGCATCGCACCCGCGGTTTATGGTGCGCTGCTAGCAGTTGCGCTTTTTCGACCAGTCCAAGCCGACGAACCAACCATCTCATTATTCAATCCACCTGGCGTGCAGCGTGGCACAGAAACGGAAATCCTAATTACCGGGGTCCGGTTGGCCGATTCCCGAGAGCTGTTGATTTATCCCGGCAGCGCAAATGCTGCCCACCTGCCTGCCAATCGTATTGCAGTAACTTCGCTGGCGGCCGAAGGCGATTCGAAGGTCAAAGTGAAGCTAAACGTTCCGGCGGATTGCCCACCAGGACTTTACGCTGTGCGGATGGCTACCGAGACCGGCATTAGTAACTTAAGATACTTCGGTGTGTCTCCTATGCCGCAAGTTGAAGAAACGGAGCCGAACAGCGACTTTGCTGCACCGCAATCGATTCAACTAAACACCACACTCAATGGTGTCATCAAGACGGAGGACGTGGACTATTTTGCAATTGACCTAACCGAGGGGCAGCGATTTACCATTGAACTGGAAGGTCTGCGTTTAGGCACCGAATTCTTTGATCCGACCATCGCTATTCTGGATGAAAATCGGTTCGAACTTGTCAGCTCGGACGATGCTCCGCTTTTGCAACAAGACTGTGTTTGTTCGCTTAAAGCGCCCAAAACGGGGCGCTATATCATAGAAGTTCGCGAGAGCAGCTTCGGGGGCAACGATCGTTGCCAGTATCGATTGCATATTGGAGATTTCCCCCGACCGCTAGCCATAGTTCCAGCCGGTGGCCGTCCAGGTGAACTGCTGGACGCGAAAATCTTTGATGCTTCGGGCGAGTCGTGGCAGGAAAAAATACAATTGCCCGATGCAATCGGGGAGTTCGATTACGTTTCGACACGCGACGGTAAGACCGCCCCTTCTGCAAATAAACTGCGAGTGGTCGATCTACCCAATGTACTCGAACAGGAACCTGAACCGGAGCATGCTGCGATCACCGCGGTAGCTGCGCCCGTAGCCTTCAATGGAGTTTTGCAGGAACCGGGTGACGTCGACTGGTTCAAAATTGTTGGCAAGAAAGATCAGCAATTGGATTTTACCGTCTACGCGCGGCGGACGCTGCGGTCTCCCGTCGACAGTTGGCTTGAGATTCACAAATCAAGTGGTGGGAGACTAGCGGCCAATGACGATGCGGGAGGTCCCGACAGCGTGCAGACGTTTAAATTTCCCGAAGACGGCGAATACCTAATCGCGATTCGTGACCAGCTGAACGAAGGCAGTCCGATCCATGCTTATCGCATCGAAGTTGCACCGGCCAAGCAAGCTGTTTCGCTCGCTATCGACGAATTAACGCGATACTTCTCCCAAACAGTCGAAGTTCCACAAGGGGCGCAGATGGCAGTTCTTTTGCGTGCCCAGCGGGCGAACTTTGCGGGTGATCTGGCGCTCCGCCTGGAGCGCGCACCAGCGGGAATCGAACTGACGACGCCCACGATCGCAGCCAATCAAACTTATATTCCCATGTTGATCAAGGCGACGAAGAACGCGCCGATCGACGCGGATCTTTCGCCTCTGGTCGCCGAATCGCAGCAAGAGAACGCAAATGTCGCCGGTGCGCTCGATCAACGGACGATGTTGGTCCGCGGACAAAATAACCGCGACATGTGGGGACACAACACGGATCGACTAGCGATTGCCGTCACTAAGCCAATGCCGTTTTCGCTTGAAGTCGTACAACCTCAAGTCCCCATCGTGCGTAATGGTTCCAGCAACTACATCGTGCGCGTGCAACGAAATGAAGGCTACAAGGAACGCATTTATCTCAGATCTCTGTACAATCCACCGGGTTGTTCAGCAAGCGGGTCGATACGTATCGAAGCCGATCAGAATGAAGCCTTGATTCCCGTAACCGCCAATGCCAGCGCAGGGATCGGAAATTATCCCATTACAATTCTCGCGCGCGCGAAACGAGACAATTCAAGCGTTTGGGTTGCCTCCGAGTTCATTAACTTTGAAGTTGCTGATTCTTTTTTTGACTATAAGTTCGGCAAGACCGTGGCCCAAACCGGTGCCAAAGCCAACGTACTCGTCGCTTTGACTGTCAAACGTCCTCCCGAAGGCGAGGTCGATTTTGAATTGCTGGGTTTACCCGCCGGCGTGAGCTCGCCTAACCCAAAAGTCAAATTGTCTGGAGACATGACTCAAATTTCTTTCCCCGTGGAAGTGGCTGCCGACGCCCGAGTGGGACAATTCAAGAGTCTGGTTATCAAAGCCACCATTACACGTCCGTCTGGTGAAATCGTGCAGACACAGGGAACGGGCGAAATTCAACTTGCTGCTCCGATTGCAAACGCAAGTATTGCAACTAATCAGCCTTCGGAGTCATCTTCAGAAAAACCGCTCAGCCGACTCGAACAGCTGCGACAAGCAAAGCAACTGTTGCAGGATGCTCAACCTTAGGAAGAATAGAACAGCGATGGTCACAGAGTCTAAACTAGGAATTAGCTATATGTTCAAAGCTCACGCAACTGTTTTGACATGGGTTGCGACATTCACTGCAACGGTCTTGTGCACTTCAACAACCAGTGCTGCCGAGCCGGTTTGGGACGCGCTGACTATTTTCCCAACGGACATCCAGCTGAAAACGGCTCAAGACTTTCAGAATGTGATCGCCGTGGCCCGCCGCGGCGATGGCGTTACGCTCGACGTGACAGAACAGGTTGCTTGGGTACTCGAAAATCCTCAGACGGTTAAAATTGAAGGTTCGCGGTTAGCTCCACTCGCCGATGGTACTACCAAGCTGCGAGCAACCTGGCGCCAGTTATCCGCTCAAGCTACCGTGGCGGTCACTGAAGCGAGCGTGAGCCGTGAAGTTAGCTTCCACCTTGACGTTATGCCGGTCTTGACGCGAGCTGGATGCAATACCGGTTCATGCCACGGTGCGGCCCGCGGCAAGGACGGCTTTAGACTATCCCTGTTCGGATTCGATCCGGTTGGCGATTACCAACGGATTACTCGTGAAATCGGCATTCGCAGAATCAACCTGGCGCTGCCCGAGCAAAGTCTTTTCTACTTGAAAGCAATTGGAGCTGTTCCCCATTCAGGCGGAAAACGCATCGAACCGGATAGCACCTATGCCGCCACACTACTGACTTGGCTGCAACGCGAAGCAAAATTGGATTCAACCGCTCCGCCAAACTGTACGAAAGTGGAATTGTTTCCACCCCAGGTTGTTCTCGAAGGTGAGGGCGCGACCCAGCGATTGGTTGCCGTCGCGCACTACTCGGACGGGTCGACGCGAGACGTCTCTGCCCTAGCTGCGTTCACGACCAACAACGATCGTTCCGCAGCAGTATCTTCGCAAGGCGACATTACCGCTGGCGTGCGCGGCGAAGCATTTGTGATGGCGCGCTTCGACACCCATACTGTTGGAACTCAAGCACTCGCGCTGCCAAGCCAGCTTAACTATTCCGCGCCGCCGGCAAGCGGCAACTATATCGACACTCTGGTGGCCGAAAAACTCAATAAGTTGCGGATACTGCCCAGCGAACTGTGTACGGACGAGGAGTTTCTCCGTCGCGTCACCATCGATATTATCGGAAAACTACCAACCGAGGAGGAGTACTTCGCTTTCATTGCAGACAACACCCCGGACAAACGTTCGCAACTGATTGATCGATTGTTGGAACGCAAGGAGTTCAGCGAGATCTGGGCGATGAAATGGGCTCAGCTTTTGTTGGTCAAGAGCGACAATCAAGTCAGCTACAAAGCTGCTTTTCAATACGCCAGCTGGTTAACCAATCAATTGGCCCAGGAGAAACCCATCGATCAAATTGTTCGAGAAATGGTTGCTTCCAATGGCGGCGTCTTTGAGCAGCCAGCAACTAACTTTTACCAAGTCGAGCGGGACACTCTGAAAACAGCAGAGAACGTAGCCCAAGTATTCATGGGAATTCGCACGCAATGCGCCCAGTGCCATAATCACCCCTTCGATCGATGGACGATGAACGACTACTACGGATTCGCGTCGTTCTTTTCGCAAATCGGACGCAAAACAGGCGAAGACTACCGCGAGGTCATTGTCTACGATCGCCAGGGCGGCGAAGTCGCCCATCCGGTGTCTAAGAAACCAGTACCACCGACTTTTCTAGGTGGCACAAGCCCAGAAACCAAAGGCAAGGATCGCCGCGAGGTGTTGGCTGATTGGATCACCAGTCCAGAGAATCCGTTTTTTGCGACCAGCATCGCCAATCGCGTCTGGGCTCATTTTACAGGCGTAGGGATCGTCGAGCCTGTGGATGATATTCGCGTTAGCAATCCAGCGAGCAACCCGGAACTGTTCGCGGAAATGGGACGAAAACTAACTGATTACAAGTTCGATTTGAAACAGCTCGTACGCGACATCTGTAACTCGGAGACCTACCAGCGTTCGACGCAACCCAACGAAACCAATAAACTCGACACGCGCAACTACGCCTTTGCCAGAGTGCGTCGAATTCCCGCCGAAATGCTGTTGGACTGCATTTCTCAAGCAACTGCCACGCAGGAAAAGTTCCGCGGCTTGCCGCAGGGTGCAAGGGCCGTTCAAATCGCCGATGGCTCGACCAGCAACTACTTCCTGACAACATTTGGTCGCTCGCCGCGCACGACGGTATGTGAGTGTGAAGCAAGCACGGACCCTTCGCTGTCCCAAGCGTTGCATCTACTTAATGGGAATGCGTCACAGGGAAAAATCCAGCAAGGCAAATTGATCAATACTTGGCTTGACTCCGGTTTAAGCACCCCACAAGTAATTGAAAACATTTATGTCCGCGCGCTGGCTCGAAAACCGACGCAGCTGGAGTCCGACAATCTGACTAAAATGGTACTGGAAAGTGGCGTCAACAAGGCAGCCTTGGAAGATGTGTTCTGGGCCGTGTTGAACAGTCGAGAATTCATGTTTAACCACTAGAGAACATCTTTGCCGCAGAACTATAAAGCGCCTGAGGTTTGAATAATGCCCTATCGATTATCGATAATGATCGCATTCCTGTTGAATTTACCCTTGAGCCTTTCAGCGCAAGAATCTGAATCTTCACCAGAGAAAAAGATTACTTTCGACGAGCACATTAAGCCAATTTTTCGCGAGCATTGCACCTCGTGCCATAGCGAGAGCGACAAGGAAAGCGATCTGGCCCTGGATACCTTTGCAGGCTCGCTCGCAGGTGGTTCAAGCGGGGCAGTCATCTCCGAGGGCAATTCGAGTAGCTCGCGCTTATTCGCGCTAATTACCCATGCCGAACGTCCCTACATGCCTCCCGACCAGGACGCAATTCCCAAAGAACAAATCGATTTAGTGAAGACCTGGATCGAGCAGGGAATGCCTGAAAACAACGGTAGCAAAATAAAACGCAGCAACAATGCGGCCGCATCGATGCTCTCGGCATCGAGCCTGGGAAAACCCGATGGTCCGCCCCCCATGCCAGCATCTCTGTTGCGTCAGCCGTTAGTCGAATCGCTTCGCAGCTCAGCGATATCGGCAATGGCTGCCAGCCCCTGGGCGCCTCTGATCGTTGTCGGTGGACAGTCTCAAGTCAGTTGTTATCACTGCGAAACTGGAGAACTTTTGGGGGTCATTCCGTTTCCGGAGGGCGAACCCCAGTCGCTTTCATTTACTCGCGATGGACAACAGTTGCTAATCGGCGGCGGTCGTCATAGTCACAGCGGTTGTGCAGTTCTCGTTGACATAAAGACAGGTGAACGCATCGCCAAAGTTGGCGATGAGCTTGATATTGTGCTTGCCGCTGATATCAGTCCCGATAAGAAACGCATTGCTCTGGCAGGTCCGCAGAAAACCGTACGAGTCTACGATACCTTCAGCGGTGAGTTAGTATTTGAAATGAAGAAACACACCGACTGGGTTTTCGCTTTGCGCTACAGCCCTGATGGCGTCCTGCTAGCTACCGGCGATCGCAGCAACGGTCTCATCGTGTGGGAGGCCGACTCAGGACTCATTTATGCCGAACTAAATGCTCACAAGGGTGAGGTGCGCGGTCTTGACTTCCGAGCAGACTCCAACGTGCTCGCCAGCGGTAGCCTCGATGGAACTGTCAAGCTTTGGGATATGCTCGAAAGTAAGGAAATTAAATCATGGACCGCGCATGCCGGCGGTGTTTGTTCACTGAGTTTCGCCCATAATGGCCTCATTGCATCCGCCGGCCAAGATGCTCGCGTAAAAATTTGGAATGGCAATGGCGACCTTCAGAAGGAATTCCAGGGACTCGCAGAAGCCGCCCTTGAGGTTGCCGTGACAGGCGACGGATCGTTCGTAGCCGGCGGAGACTGGAACGGCAAAGTACAACTCTGGCCGGCTGCCGATCCAGCTCAGGGTAAATTCATCGCTGCGAATCCTCCCTCAATCGCCAGACGAGCAGAACTGGCACAAGCTGAGTTGCTTGCGGTCCAAGCTGAATTTACCGCTGTCGACCAGGCCGCCCTGGACGCCACGTCCGCCTTGAACGATTCAAAGACAAAATTGAACGCAGCGCAAGTAGCTTCCCAAACGGCGACCCAAGACCTGGGTGAAGCTCGGAAACGTAGCAAGACGCTCGCCGATCAAGCCCTCAAGCAAGACGAATTAATACAACAGCTAGAAGCCCAGTTGGCGGCCGCCAAACAAGAGCGTCAAAGCCTCGCGCAACAGGTCGCGCAAGTTGATTCTCAAATAGCGACTTTGGATTCGCAAGCCAGTACGTCGCAAGCTGCCTTGGCCAACATCGAAACGTCTTTTCAACAGCAAGACATATTGTCTAAGGCAGCGATTGAGAAACGCGACGCGGTCTCTGCCAGATTGACGCTGGCGAAAGCTGCTGCCGATGCAGCTGCAGCCGACAAAGCAGCCCTGGACACAAAGGCGGCTGCTATTTTGCAGCGAAATGAACAAACAGCAGCTACTGTAAAATCCTTGGTCGAGAAAGTTTCCGTGGCAGTTGACCAGCAAGTAGCTCAGCAACTAGCTGTTGAAAAACTTACCGCTCAACTTCAGTCGTTAACCGACCAACTTGAACTGCTGAAAATGCGGGCGAACGAAGCCAAAGCCGGACAGGCCCAGGCCACTCAGTTGCTCGAATCGCAGTCAGCTCAAGCCGAGGCCTTAAAGCTGCAGCTTGAGGCTGCCGAACAAGCCGCGCTGGATGCGCAAAGTCAATTGCGCCTCTTTCAAGAATCTTACGGCACCGCAAATTAATGCAATATTAATTTGTCACGAATCTCGATTGAAGTTTTTCGAGATTCCGGGGAAACTCTAGTTGGACAGCTCCACTTAGTGAGCGGCAAGGCGCTAGCCGCCGGTTTTTCCAGGCATTAACTGCGCAAACAACCGGCGGCTAGCGTCCTGCCGCTCACTAATCAGAAAAGCCTATAATTTCCAGTGTTTTCGAATCAAAGTGGCGCTGTCCAACTAGATACCGTGCCGCTGGTTGCAATTTTAGAGATCCCCTTAGTTGTAGGATTCGCTCGTGATACTTCACAAACTGCCCATGGTCTGCCTATTGATCGCTTTCTGCGTTTTGGCAAATCGCTCGGTCCACGCCAGCGACCCGAGTCGTTTCGACAAAAGCGATGTGATAGCGCAATTCGCACTGATGGACAACTATGGAAACAAATTGGCGTTAGCCGACTTCTCCGAAAAACCTGTATTGGTTCTTGCCTTTCTTGGTACTGAATGCCCGCTCGCAAAGCTGTATGGCCCGCGCTTAAACGAGATCCAAGAGCGGTTCGCGGAAAAAGGGGTTGTAGTGATTGGCATCAACTCAAATACACAGGACAGCATTACCGAACTCAAAGCGTACGTTCATCGATTCAAAATTTTCTTTCCCATGCTCAAAGACATCGGTAATCGACTAGCCGACGCCATGGGTGCCACTCGAACACCAGAAGTCTTTGTTCTCGACACGGATCGTCACGTACGATACCACGGTAGAATTGATGATCAATATGGCGTGGGAACCGCTCGACAAGAACCCAAACAGAACGATTTGATTCAAGCCATTGAAGAATTGTTAGCTGGAAAACCGGTTACGAATCCAGAGACGCCCGCTCCTGGCTGCTTCATCGGTCGCACAAAACAAGTCGAACCACATGGCGAGATTACCTACACCAAAGACATCGCACCAATTCTCAACGCAAGATGCGTGGAGTGCCATCGCTCCGGAGAAATTGGTCCATTTACACTTTCGAGCTACCAAGACGTACTTGGATGGGAGAGCACGATACTCGAAGTCATTGCGGACAACCGCATGCCTCCATGGAACGCCAATCCAGAATATGGTCATTTTGCCAATGATGCTCGGTTAAGTGAGTCGGAAGTCAGCTTAATCAAGTCTTGGATTGCTAATGGGATGCCAGAAGGCGCTGCCAAGGACTTACCGCCCGCACCTCGCTATGCAGAGGGCTGGCGCATTCCTGAACCCGATCAAGTCTTCGCCATGGATGATGCCCCTTTCCAAATTCCGGCACAGGGAGTGGTCGAATACCAGCGTTTCGAAGTCGATCCAGGTTGGAACGAAGACAAGTACATTTGTGCTGCAGAAGCGAGACCCGACAATCGCAGCGTGGTGCACCATATATTGGTATACGTGGTTCCTCCCAATGGACGCCGAACTGACCTGAGATCTGTCCTGGTTGGTTATGCACCCGGCAGTTTGCCCGTCCATGTCGAAAACGGGCTTGCCCTGCTTGTGCCCAAAGGTTCCAAGCTGGTTTTCGAAATGCACTACACACCCAATGGTGTTGCGCAGCAAGACCGCAGCTACGTGGGAGTTAAATTCATCGACAAAGGAAATGTAACGAAATTGCTTAATGGCCGCGTAGCGATCGAGACCAAATTTCGAATCCCTGCCGGGGCCAAAGCGCACGAGGTTTCTGCCAGTTACGTCTCTCGTAGCGATGAACTCCTACTGTCAATGACTCCTCACATGCATTTGAGAGGCAAAGCATTTCGCTACGAAGCCTTTTACCCAGATGGTAGCCGCGAGATATTACTCGATGTTCCGAACTATGACTTCAATTGGCAATTGAAATATATTCTCGCCGAACCCAAAAAGTTGGTACGAGGCACGAAGTTGGTCTGTACAGCAGTCTACGACAACTCCAGCGACAATCTAGTAAATCCGGATCCTTCGCAAGTTGTTCATTGGGGAGATCAAAGTTGGCAGGAAATGATGATCGGATTTTTCGATAGCGTTGATGCGGACTGATTTAGCACGCGAGCTACCTGCGTAGGCCGCAACAAGCGCAGCGCAGTTGAGGCAGAACTCCAACGACCTGAATTGTCGGCGGTGTTCACACTGCGCCTGCTGTTTCTACGTGCGAACATAGCTCTTCCAACGGCTGGGACGCAATCGAAATCACCGCTGCTCATGATACGCAGATGTTGCCTCAACTGCGCTGCGCTTGTTGCGTCTATGAAAAGCTTGCGGTCAACCCTAGATTTGATTTTCTTAAAAAAATGTCCGTTCTGCTTTGGCGTAAACCGAAGCGGCGGGTACCGAAGTCACCGCAGGCAACACGTAGG
>JBGSTP010000104.1:0-14937 GCA_041736515.1 Pirellulaceae bacterium | reverse complement strand
ATGGACCCAGCGCGCGGGCAGCCGGCCCCTGGGCGGGCGAGGGCAGGGGGATGCATGCGGCAGGGCAGGGCAGCGATATTGTCAATTTGCCGCTTCCACAAAAACTCAAACGCATCCAGAGCCGTGGAATGTGGAAGCACTTGGTGAAAATCGCTCGTGCGGCACAAGACCCTCTATCGCTTCCCGAGCTCGACGGCTTGCTTGACCTGCCCAAGAACAAAATGCGTTCGCTCAAGGCGATAATGGCCAAGCTCGAAAATCGCTTTGGAATTAAGTTCCTTAAAGTTGATGAAGAGGCTGGCGTCGATGCCGCAGGTAATCCCCGCTATATCATGCTGCCCAATGTCCGACGGCAAGTGCTGCGTCTGGCTGGAGAATGATCTAGAGGTGAGATTCGAAAGGCTGGTGTCGACAGAGCGGCTTCAGCGACACCCTGCGACGCGACGGACGAGATATAATTAATGCCCACCTCATCAACCCATCGTCAGTCGTGTCGCTTCAAGGGGACGCTATGCAAAGGCTTTTTTCTCTGTGTTCGCTATGTTGTTTATCGCTGCTCGTTGCTCCATCTGGGGAAAGCAGCGCGCAGGGACGCTCGACAATTTACTTAGCCGGCGATTCGACAGTGACCGATGATGCAGGTTGGGGAAAGGGATTCCAGGCGGTCTTGGATTGCACCAATCTCGCCAAAGGCGGACGCAGTTCGCGCAGCTATCGCAGCGAAGGTTGGTGGGATAAGTGCTTAGCTGCCAAGCCCAATTACTTGTTAATACAGTTCGGACACAACGACCAACCAGGCAAAGGTCCTGAGCGTGAGTCCGCCGCTGATGGCGATTTTCGCAAACATCTCCGCGAGTATGTGGCTGAGGCGAAAGCGCTAGGAATCCAGCCGGTGTTAGTCACCTCGCTCGAACGTAGGCGCTGGAACGATGCAAGTCAGATCGATCCATCTTTGGCAGAATACGCTGTTGCAACAAATGCCGTTGCTCAAGAATTGTCGGTTCCGCTTATTGACTTGCACAAAATGAGCATAGAACGCTACAACCGACTCGGACCGACAGCGGTACGGGCCTTCGAACCCATGAGTTCCGCAGGCGCGGATCACACTCACCTAAATGCTGAGGGTAGCCAGGTTTTTGGCCGCATGGTTGCTGAGGAGTTACTGCGGTTGTTCCCCAATCTGCAAGCTTTCGCCAAACCGACCACCGACCGCGCGGAACCCAAAAAAACTGTGGCCGCGGCAAACCAGGCAGGCCTGAGTGTTGCTGAAAGCGAAGACGCGATCACGGTTGCTCAAGGTGGTAAAGTTATTATCGTCTACAATAAGTTATCGCCTCCAGTACCCACAGGCATTGATCCCGTTTATGCACGCAGCGGCTTCATTCATCCGCTGAACACTCCTGGCGGGAGAACGCTGACTGCGACGTTTCCCGTTGATCATGCGCACCAGCATGGTTTGTTTTCGGCCTGGGTTAAGACCACTTACGACAATCGCGAAATCGATTTCTGGAATTTGGCAGGCAAAACTGGACGCGTTGCGCACCAGCGCGTCGTGGCAACATTCAATCGCGAAACTGGGGCGGGCTTCGAAGTCGATCTGGTTCACCAGACCGTCTCTGAGCCGGTGGTCGATGTGCTGCGCGAGAATTGGAAGGTCGTTGCCTATCCGACGGATGGTAGTTATTTCTGTTTTGACATCGAGACCAAGCAGCAGGCTTTAACAGACAAGCCGTTGATTATTCAAGAGTATCACTATGGAGGTATGGCTCTGCGAGGAAGGGTGGAGTGGGTCCGAGGAGAGAAAGCCCCGCCTGGAGCCGACGAAAACATGAAGTTGGAGCCGAGCGACTTCCTCAATGATCTGGGTTCCGCCCGCGAAAAAGGGAATCATGAACACGCGCGGTGGGTTGCCATGGTTGGCGAACTGGGTGGGCAGAGTGTGAGTGTTGCCGTGCTCAGCCACGCAGACAACTTTCGCGCGCCGCAAGCGGCGCGACTGCATCCTAGTAAACCATATTTTTGCTTTGCGCCATGCGTCGACGGCGAATTTGCCATTGATGCCGAGCATCCGTTGTCGGGCCGATATCGCTACTTGATTACGGATGCCAAACCCGCCGCCAAGTGGATCGACGAACAATGGCGTAGCTGGTGTGGCCAGCCGCAGTAGTCGTTTACTGATCAAAAGCCTAGGGCGGAACTGGGCACTCGAGGGTCGGAGGCGGCGATGATTTTTCCGCTGACAAACGCGAGCCCCTGGGCCACGGCCGCCGAGCCGATGCGGCTGGTTTTGTGTCCCATCGATTCTAATTCGTCTACGATGCGGTCATCGAGTGCACGTTCGCAGACCGCTTGGTCTGGCGACCATTGGTGGTGTACTCGCGGCGCAGCGAGAGCTTCGTTGATGGAGCTGTTCAGGTCCAACATGCGAACCAGTACCTGTTGCACGGCCGAGATGATCTTCGGGCCCCCAGCTGCACCGCAACTGAGTCGCGCCCGGCCCGCTTCATCCAGAACGAGCGTGGGACTCATGCTCGACAGCGGACGCTTACCCGGCGCGATGATATTCGCTGCGGAGCCAACCAGCCCAAACGCATTGCGAACTCCGGGGGCAATGCTGAAATCGTCCATTTCATTGTTTAGCACAACACCAGTGCCCGGCACAATCATTTTGCAGCCAAACGAAGTGTTCACCGTTTGCGTGATGGCTACGACGTTGCCTGCTGCATCAGCCGTGGTCAGGTGCGTTGTATGTCGTTGCTTTCCAAACAAATCGAGGTCAGCTCGAGGGGGCTGGCCATGGCTGTCGACGGCCGTAGCTCTACCCAAGTCAATCGAAGAGGCGCGCATTCGAAGATAGTCGGGATCAAGTAAGCCCAAGGGAACTTTGGTAAAATCCGCGTCGCCTAGCCAGAACGCACGGTCTGCCATGGCGCGCTTCATAACTTCGAGCAACAAGTGTGTGCCACGAGCTTGCGACTCGGCGAAAATCCCGGCAACATCAAAATCGGCGAGCATCCCCAACATCTGAGCATTATGGATTCCACCGGAACTTGGCGGCGGAAATCCAATAATCGAGTGGTTGCGATAGCTGGTCTGGATTGGCTGCCGTGGGATGGCTTTGTAATTGGCAAAATCGCCAGCTTGCAACACGCCGCCAACGTCTCGCATGGTCTTCTCTGTTATTGCGGCAAACTCGCCTTGATAAAACCACTCGACTCCCTGCTCTCCGATGCTGCGAAGTGTTCTCGATAAATCGGCTTGGCGCAGCAGATGTCCGGCTCGCCAGGCGGAGCCAGAGCTGTCCAGGTAGATCTGAGCGGATGCAGGGAATTTCCGCAGTTCGTCCGCTGCCGAGCTGAGTACACGCGCGAAATTCTCGGAAAGATGAAAGCCGTTCTCGGCAACGTCGGCAGCACCAAACAGGGACTCTTGCCAACTAATCCTGCCACAGTCGTGGGACAATTGATGCAATACAGCTAACAGCCCGGGAACGCCAGCGGCCAAAGGTCCGAGCTGACTGAGCTCGGGAGCGGGTTGGCCATTGCGAAAAAACATTTCCGGCTTGGCGCGCTCAGGAGCCGTTTCCCTACCATCGAGGGCAATGATCGTCCCATCCGCTTTACGGATAAGTGCCAGGCAGCCACCCCCAATTCCGGAATTATGCCCGTCGACGACAGACAGCATTAACGAGGCTGCGATGGCAGCATCAATAGCATTGCCACCGCGTTCGAATGCTGCGATGGCGGCTCTACTGGCGAGGGGATGGACCGTAGCCACGACTCCGTTACCGCCCGTCGCGACCTGCGCGGTTGCGTTGGCGGGAGACTCTTGTCCGGTTGCTAGCCGCGCCCATCCGTTGGCAAGTCCAACAAACGACACGGTTGTAGTCCCAATATCGCGAAAAAAGGCTCGACGGTTGGTCAGGTGGGCTGTTTTCATTTAGTATCCTTTTACAATGCAACTTGAATTCGAGTTATGAGCGACGACTTTACGGTTCGCACCTGAAATCCCACCTGCAGAAAGATAATTATGCTAACACAACCTCCGAATGCTGCCCTACGCTTATTTCTACTAATTTGGGTATTTGCTGGTTTGTCGGAATGGGCCAACTCACAAACAGCTACACTCGCCGAACCTGAAGTTAAACGGGCGGAGAACCTGCCAAAAGGAATTAACGATAGCTTCCTGGATCCGGACATGAAAGTTGAAGATTTCATCAAACGATTCGAAATCGAAAGCCGCGAAGTCTCCGCGTGCCGGCAGCAAATCCTGGCAGCCGTTGGATTAGAGCCTGGCATGGAAGTCGCCGACGTAGGCTCGGGTACAGGGCTTTATATAGGTCCGTTTTCGACAGCCGTCGGAAAAGAGGGCCGTGTTTTTGCGATTGATATTTCACCAAACTTTGTAAAGCATCTTAGAGCGAGAGCCAAAGAGGAGTCCTTGGAGAACGTCGAGGCGGTGCTATGTTCGGATCGCGATGTCAACCTGAAACCCAACAGCGTCGATCGCGTTTTTATCTGCGACGTCTACCATCACTTTGAATATCCGGAAAGTTCCCTCAAGTCGATTCTGGCTGCATTGCGTGAGGGCGGTAAGCTGATTTTGGTTGACTTCAATCGGGAAGGGGAAGGTGAGCGAGGCGAATGGCTGAAGGGGCACATTCGCGCGCCCAAGGCCGTCTTTCAGCAAGAAATCATCGACGCCGGATTCAAATTTGAACAAGAAGTCAAAATTGACGGCTTCAAGGAGAACTACTTACTGCAGTTTTCAAAGTAATCGTCAATCCGCATTCAAGCATAATTTTGTTGGCCGAACGAACATAGCAGCGTCTCCGTTGAGACGCTGACTGCTGCGAGTCTAGGAGAGACTACCTAAGTGTTTGGCTCAGTTGCTTGTGTATAGGTGCTCAATTGTCGATCGTCCCGTTTTCCATCTACCTTTCTTCAGGCTCGTATTTTGACGGCTTCCCCTTCGCGCAGTGGTGTTTTTGCAGCTTCTACGGACAAACGGCTCGAGGCATTTAGCGAGAGTATCAGCTTCGACTATCGCTTGTTTCGCCAGGACATACGCGGTTCGATTGCTCACGCCCGCATGCTGGCCAAGCAATCATTGATTAGCCAAGATGAGTTTTCACAGATCGAATCTGCTCTGCGCGAAATTCAAACTCAGATCGAGCAAGGCGAGATGGTCTTCCGACATGAACTGGAAGACATTCACATGCATATCGAGCATGCCTTAATTGAACGGCTCGGCGATGTAGGGCGCAAGCTGCACACGGCCCGCAGCCGCAATGATCAAGTGAATACCGATTTTCGCTTGTGGATCCGCGATGCATTAGATCAAGTTGACGAATTGCTCAAACAGTTGCAACGCGCGTTTGTGGCTCGCTGCGAGCCCGATCTAGACGTTATTCTCCCGGCCTACACGCATCTGCAGAGAGCGCAACCTGTGCTGGCGCCCCACTATTGGTTGTGCTATGTAGAGAAATATCAACGCGATCGAGAGCGTTTGGCCGATTGCCGCAAACGCGTGAACGTGTGCGGGCTGGGGGCTGCGGCCTGTGCAGGGACGACCTTACCCATCGATCGAGAAGCGACAGCCAAGGAACTCGGCTTTGAACGCGTTGCTGCCAACAGCATCGACGTCAGCAGCGATCGCGATTTTGTGTTGGAGACAGCGTTTGTGCTCGCGATGATTGCTGAGCATCTGAGCGGATGGGCCGAGGAGTGGATCTTATGGTCAACGGTAGAGTTCAATTTTGTTAAACTACCGCATCAGTTCTGTACCGGTTCGTCGATCATGCCGCAGAAGGTCAATCCAGATACCCTGGAGTTGACTCGTGGGAAAACCGCGCGCGTGCTCGGGAATCTGCAAACGCTCATGATCTTAGTGAAGGGTTTGCCACTGGCGTACAACCGCGATCTGCAGGAAGACAAACCTCCGCTTTTCGATTCGGTTGAAACCGTGCTCGCCTGTTTGTCGCTGGCGATTCCGATTGTAGAAGGCGCCCAATTGCAGCGTGAGTCGATCGCAGCGCGTCTGGACCAGGGCTATTTGGATGCAACGACACTTATGGAACACTTGATTCTGCAAGGAATTCCCCAAAGGACCGCGCATCATCTGGTGGGTAAGCTGGTTGGAATTGCGCAAGCAGACGGAATTTCCTTGGCAGAATTGAGCGATCAGCAACTACAATCGATCGACCCAGCACTCGATAGCTCGATTCGGGGGGTGTTAGGAACAGAAAAAGCGGTAAAGGCCTACCAAAGCTTCGGGTCGAGCAACCCAGACCTTGTAATCAAGCAGATTCGTTTGTGGCAGGAGCAATTACAATAGTGGTTGGCCCACGATCGCTTGAAAACCTAGCCACTGCCTGCGAGACCCGATGAGCGTTAATTCAATTCTGCGACCTTGCCGTTTCTTCGGTCCTAAAATCCGTTTTAGCCAAACAGGTAAGTCTCATTTTGCAATTGCTTTCGCCCTGCTACTCGCGGTCGCCGCACGGGCTCAAGAGCCGTTTGGTAGCAGCCCCATGGAAAGCAATCCGTTTGGATCCGCCGACCCCAGTGCGGCTGTGGAACCCAGTTCGCCCTTTGGTGGCGTGGAAAGGCCGGTGGGCGGAGAGCCTGCAGTAGAACTCAATAACGCTGCAACGACGAACGAAGTTGCTGAGGCCAACCCAGTCGTACTCATGTTGCGCGAAAATCCTCCTGAGACCCCGGTCGAAATGGCAAAGGGATTGTCATGGATGATGCGTTTCAAACGATGGGATGAAGTGCGGCGTCTGCTAGATAGTGTTATCGCAAAGAATTGGTCTCTGCCGGAGTTGTCGGAATTGTCAAAGTCCGGTGACCCAACATTGTGGTTGCGATTGTCGGTTGATGAAGCGGGGCTCAACGAAGCTCAGCGCGGAATTGTCGAAAGTGTCTTGGCAGCGCCGAGTCAGTTGGCCCGCGATTCCGCCTGGTTGGATAAGTGGATCGATCGGCTGGCGCACCCGCAGGCCGGTGAACGCCGGCTGGCGCAAATCAAATTACTCGATGGAGGCGAAGTCGCCATTCAGCAATTGCTTCAGCGATTGATGAGCGGTGATGCCAAAATAGATGCTGGCATGCTAGCTGGTACGGTAGCTGAGTTCGGTGAGACCGGTGTCGGTGCGCTGCGTGCGGCTTGCTTAGTGAAAGACTTCGAACGGGCAGAACGAGTTCTGTTGGGCATCGCCGAGATTCCTGAACAAACTTTCTCGGCGGAGTTGGGTGCAGCTTTGTCAAGCTCGCGTTTGTCCGAGCCCGCGCGAAGTGAACTCGCTCAATTGCTGAGTCGCAAATACGGTAAACTGCCTTCGGCTGAAGAAATACGCGAATTCCTGATCAAGAAGTTTGATTCTCAGTTTGCCAGCTACCAGACAATACGCAACTCGAATCGCCCAGAGTTGGAGGTCGTTTGGCGGCAATCTGCAGACGGCAAATTCATTCAGCCTGTGAAATCGCGAATTGCTGAAAGTCGTTTGCAAGCGGCAGCGCAGTTAGCTGCCCACCGCATGAATTTGACAATAGCTACGACAGAAGATCTTGTCGACTGCACGGCGATCGTTTTACAGAATGCATATCAAGTTGATTCCGCATTGCAAACAAGCGAGCTCGCATCGATTTTCATGACCAGTTTGGATCATGTTGCGGCCAAGGATCCCGGATTCTGGATCCGAGTTTTTGATCGTGCGACCGAGTTGCAATTGCACGCAGGCGCAGTGCGTGCTAGTCAAATGCTGATCCAATCCGCCCCTGGTCCACACCATGTGCCGCTCGATTTTATGGAGCGGTTGTTGAGTGATTCGCGTCCGATCCTGCGCTACATTGCACTCAACAAAATCGCTGAAATCGATCCACGGCAGAGTTTTGCAGGTGCTGAAAAGACGCTCGAGGTCGCCCTGGAAATGACGCGGTTGGGAAGCGGTCCCCACGCGCTCGTTGTCGGCAGACATGCCGAGCAACGGCAGGCGGCACAACAACAATTGCAGATTCAAATTGGTGCGAACGTAACGTCAGTAGATTCGGCCCGCGCGGCCTTGAAAGCCCTCGAAAGTCCAGTTCCCATCGAGCTGGTGTTGTTGGTCGATCGCGTAGCCGATCAGAGCGTGTACGAGCTTCTGCAGAGATTGAGAGGTTCAGCTCGTGGACGAGACCTACCCATAGCCATTCTAACCGAAGAGCTATACCAGCACGAAAGACGATTAATTGCGGAAATGCGCGGTGTGGTTGCCTCCATCTTATCGAGCAGTCCGCAGCAGATGCAGCGTGTTGTGGATGAGATGATCGCTCAGCTGGATACAATGCCCTTGACCGTCGGCGAGCGAATAGAGTTCGCGACCGTGGCGGCGCAGTTTCTCGCTCGACTTGCTGGCGACCGGGAGACGTATGCGTTCTACCCGGTTTCAGATTGGCGTGTTGAGTTGGCTGAAATTGGCCAGGGACTGGAAACAGGCCCGCGCTTAGAGTTACTCTCCGGTGTGGGCTCCAGCGATAGTCAGCTCCAATTGGTTTCATTGGCCAGTAACGCCGGGACGGCAGGTGACGATCGCTGGAGAGCAGCAGTTGCGTTTGGCAAGTCGGTGCGCAGATTTGGAATAAAGCTCGGGCGCGAGGATATCTTAAGAATCTATGACTTGTACAACACGCTCGGTCCTAATGATTCCGCTACGGCCAAAGCGTTGGGACTTGCGCTGGATGTGATTGAAGCCCATGCTGGCAAGAAGGCATGGCCCGAAGGGCTGTAATCGCGTCTCAAGGTCGGTTTTACGTATCCGAATTTTTTCTTGCACGCTGCAGCGCTGATTCAGCTTGCGGCTATTGCAGACTCGGCGACAATTGCAGCGTTAATGCTTGGAGGAAGTTGTCATTGCTGTGGCTTCAGGCGTGTCCTGCGACCATAGCCGAATCAGGGCTCGATTTATTCAGGCTACGTGTTAATGTCTCGGTACGGATTCCATTCTCAATCGGTCGACACTGGCTCGAGCGGCGGCTCGCCAGTAGCTGGGATTATTGGTTCCAGCCCGGCGATGCAGGAGGTCTATGAAATAACACGTCGCGTGGCTCAGAGTAATGCATCGGTGTTGCTTTTGGGCGAGACAGGGACAGGCAAAGAGTTGATCGCTGGCGCAGTGCACAGTCTCAGCGGTCGCGCGTCGGGGCCGTTCGTCAAGGTGAACTGCGGTGCGTTGAGCGAAAGCCTGCTCGAAAGCGAATTGTTCGGACACGTACGTGGAGCGTTCACTAGCGCGGTCGCAAACCGTACCGGACGATTCGAAGCTGCTCACTCGGGAACGATTTTTCTCGATGAAATCAACAGCACATCGCAAATTCTGCAAGTTAAATTGTTGCGTGTTCTGCAGGAGCGCCAGTTTGAGCGCGTTGGCGATACCGCTACCATCACGGTAGATACCCGAGTAATCGCCGCCAGCAATCGCGACCTTACGCGCGAGGTTCAAGAGGAGCGATTTCGCGAGGATCTTTACTGGCGTTTGAACGTCGTGCCAATCAACATTCCGCCGCTTCGAAAACGGCCCGAGGACATTCCTGACTTAGTTGTCCATTTCTTGAATTACTACTGCGAAGCGAATAATCGCTACGTTGTGCATATTCAGAAAGAAACCATCGAAGCTATGCAGAGCTATCATTGGCCAGGCAACGTCCGCGAACTGCAAAACTACGTCGAGCGCGCGGTTGTCATGGCGCAAGGCGACGAATTCAGCATCGATTTGTTGCCAGATGTTGTCCTGCGAGGTGGCTCGGGCGGGAGTAGCACAATTAGTATACGCGGCGTTGACCTGGATACTCTAGTAAAGGAAGTCGTCGAGCAGGGGGTGCGCGCGGCGGAGGTCGAGAAGTCAGATGTACACAGCTTTGTTGTCAATCGTGTAGAGAAGGAGCTTATCTCGCAAGTTTTAGCAAATTGCAATAACGTGCAGACCAAAACTGCTGCCAAGCTTGGAATAAATCGCAACACGCTTCACAAGAAACTCAAAGATTACGACCTGGAGGGTGCCGATTTAGATGAGGAGCCGAAGTAGGCAAACGCTCTATATTCTAAATTTTTTAGAGGCGGCACAGTTCTTGCAATCAGAACCGCTTACCGCCGGAAACTTCCTATGAGCATCGTCGTTTTTTACATAATCAAGACATGAAACAAGTCGCGCAACTCCTACTGCTTGCCAAGCTATTTGTGCTGTGCCAGCTTTCTTCTACTGTACTTGCCGAGGACGGTTTCTTGGCGGGAATCGGCACTAGAACACTTGGCGGGCCGATTACTTGGACGGACGAAGTCATTCATGGGGATTGGCGGATTCAACGAAGTGAAACACTCGGACACTATCGTTTGCTGGATCCCCGCGAGCGTCGGATGGCTGTTGGGACAATCGAGCAGTGCTACTGCGAGTTGCAGAAGAGACGCGAATCGGGCGAAATTCCGCCTATGCCGCGTCACATCGTCATCGCCATCCATGGTTTGGCGGGCAGCCGCGGGATCATGGATGGTTTAGCGCGTCATTTGACAGAGCAGGGCGGGTTTTTCGTGATCAACTTCGGCTATGCTTCCACCAGTGGCACGATTCAAAAACAGGCTGTCGCGCTCGAGAGTGTGCTGCGGAATTTGGAAGGTGTTGAAGAGGTGAGCTTTGTGGCTCACAGCATGGGAAATATCGTTGTCCGTCATTTGCTGTACAAGCTGGAGGTTCAGGGCAATCCGCCGCCAATTGGTTTTCGAAACATGGTCATGATTTCTCCGCCCAACCATGGAGCGGAGATTGCCGATACAGTTGGACAACTCCGCTTGTTCCAAATGGTCTTGGGTGATGTTGTCGATCAATTTGCCCCGGACATTGGTTGGCCGCAGCTCGAAAGGCAACTGGCAACTCCAGAATTTCCCTTTGGTGTGATTGTGGGAGGGCGTGGCAACGATTCTGGATTCTTGCCACGCGTGCCCGGTGACGACGACGGTTTGCTTTCGGTTCGCACTCAGATGTTGGATGGATCGAGCGATTTTCTACAGACCGGCGGCCTTCATCAATTAATGCCTCGCTACAAATCCGTCCGCGAAGCGACTCTCTGTTTCTTACAGTGCGGGCATTTCTAGCAGTCCAACCGTGGCAGTTTTGCCTGCGGCAGGTTTGTTTTGACTGAAATTCTCGCGCACGTCGCTCGGCGAACTCTCCGATTCTAGCTGATCGATCATTGGCGTACTAACCGGATGTTGGTTGAGCTCCGCGGGTAAATTTACGGGTTGAGAAGTACAGTGGAGGCAATTGCAGGCTCTGGATTCGTTCGCTGGGAACGCAGTATTGCAGATTGCTGAGATCATGCGCTCACTGGCCAGGTGCGGTTTGATGTAATGAGATTTCCCGACGTCCTCGGTCAATTTCTGCTGAAAGAGCTTGTGGGAATAGGGACCCAGTCGCGACGCGCACATGCCTGTATACCCGAGCGCCTCCTGGCCACGGAAGGAGTGAGTGGGCCATCGCTTCAAGGTGGCGTCGCGATCGTTATAGGTGGTGTAGAAGGTTTCTATGGGAGCAAAGGATTGACCGTAACGCTGACCGGGATACATGTGATCGTTATCGAGGGCGCCAGACACAATCGCTGCTCGGAGATTGTGCCGCTCGTAAGGTGCTCCGCCGTCCAACATCAAACCGTTGAGCTGACCCCCACCCATATAATGCATGGCACAGATCACGGTTACGCCACCATAGCTATGTCCGCTCAGCGTCAGGGGCTGTGCAGTACTCATCATGCTCGCCAGCTTGGCGATATAGTAGCCCTGATATTCTGCATAGACATACTTGGCTTGAATATTCTTGCGCAGCAATTGTATAGGTCGGATCAACGGTTCCTTGTAGAGGATTTCTGCTGGCCAGGACCAATAGACCATCATCTTTCGGCCCTGACACACCCGCAATCGATCGCGTATTTTCCAGCAGGACTCCATGGCTTTCTCATGCGTAAGTGTGTTGCCGTGCGAGAAGAGCAGGGTCGCCACATTGGCTTGGGCCGCTAAGAAAGTCTCTAGCGTTTCGCGAACGAAGACGCGACGATCCTCGTCATACCGTTCGTAGGTTAAGAGATGGAAGCCTTCGTCCAAGCCACTGCAACGCGGTGCTCCACGACTATTTACAACCCATAACTCGGGAATTGAACTGAGGCATCTGTTGCAGGTGTTCGCTGCACAGTCGGAGGCGAATCCTGTCGTGTGAAGAAATGCTGACAGGGCAATGCTTACAGATAGTAGGGCGAGCGCTGGTTTGATTCTTAGCATCCGGTTCATTTCGAATCTCAACATACTTTAACTAAGTGAATATTCACATGGCCATAGAGTGGCATGTGGCCGCATCGATGTCGAAGCGAATGAGATCGATTAAGCTAGACAACCTTAACCGCGAGATTGCGCGCGAGCTATTTATTCAGTCACAATTAATGAGAGTTTGTGGTGTGCACTGAAAATCGATTGTTAAAGACGCCAGGATTGGCGCAAAAAAATTTTTTCTAAAGTCAGACCGCTTGAGTCTAGCCATCCTCGATGGCCTCGCGAATCAATCGCACCAAATGTTGACGCGAGACAGCGACACTCATCAACTGTTGAGTATCCAGTCCCAGGAATTCGCCAAGTTTCATGGCTAGGTCGACATCTCGAATGCCGCGATATTGGTTGGTGACTTTTCCGTCCACGTAGATAGTTTCTGTGTCAGATCGAAAGCCGGATTCGTAATTCTCGGCAAGCTCCTCAATCCATGCTTCGGGGATCTCGCGAAGACGACAGTGCTCGGACGACCAAATGTCGTCGCCCGTACACTCGTCGAGCAATATCAATACCTTGAGTCGATTCAGCGTCATGCGCTAGTTACCGCTGGTGAAAACAGGGAATTCTCGATTCTCAGCTTTCCAATCGATCCAAGCGATAGGTAAGTTTTTCGACCGCTTGTCTCAGTTCGCTAATTTCGTCACGCAGGGCTTGGAAATCTTCGTGGCTGGGACCGGGGGCCTGCGCGCTGGGTCTCTGCACAGTGAGTCCTTGCGAGATTTCTTGTGCAGTGGGGCTGTGAGCGTGCGCTTGCACCCCGGCGCCAGCGGAGAGGACGGGTTCGTGAGATGACCCCACGGCGGTTGAAGTGAGCTGCTTCAATCGAGCCAGCTCCTCGGGCAAATACAGGTTATGCGTCAGCAATTGTCCGCGGCCAGGCGGAGTCAGCGCCACCACCAGATTTTTTTCCATTAGCGAATTGATCAATGTTTGAAGTGTTGCCAAATCTGCTATGGGCTCAAAGCGGCTCGCGCGGGTTCTTAGATCCCCCGCCGTTTGTTCGCCCCGTAGCAGCAGTTCTGTCATGACTGCAGCTTCGGCTCCTTTTACGCCCAAGTAGTCGTAGCCGTAGTGCCGATACTTGGCTACGCGGCTGCCGCCCTGTACTTCCGCAACCATTCCGGCAGCCCGCATTTTTTCCAGCTCATCTTCAACTTGTTCAGGCGTCAAGTCCATTAGTGGATGCCGATTGCTTTTCTGATTGCATCCCGTAACGAGACCATTGAGCGATAAAGGGTAGGCATCGGGCGTCGTGCGTGCCTTCTCCATGAGGACCCCCAGGATCCGTCGCTGCCTGAAATTGAGTGACTTGGGTGGGGTTGCTATTGGCTCGCTCAAGAGTTCGCTCTCCTAGTTGGGTCTATTCTTAACGCGGAACATCTGTTCGTGAGGTAGTAGCGCGCCGCCGTCGATCGAGATCGTTGCTCCATTGATGTAGTCGCTCGCGGGATCGCACAGGAATACTACTCCGCGGGCGATTTCATCGGGCTTGGCTAATCGTCCCCACGGCAGCTCGCTTCCTTTTTCTTTCAACTCAGTATCGTGGAAAAACTTGCGTTCGCCAGGCGTGTCCGTCCAGCCCGGATGGACGATGTTTACACGGATGCGATGTTCGGACAATTCGCAGGCGGCGGTTCGCGCCATCTGGTCGACAGCGGCCTTGGCCATGTTATAAGCCATGGCACCGGGAATGGCCAAGTAAGCATGCGGGGAGCTGATGCAAACTATGGTCCCTCCCGAATTGTTTGCAATCATGATATTAGAGGCTGCGCGTAGGAAATTGAATGGTCCCCACATGCAGACGTTGATCGTTTTTTCGAAGCCATCCAGATTGGCGAGATAAAATAGCTCGCGGTCACTGTAGGCGGCGTTCGTGACGACTGTGTCAATCCCACCATGGCGCTCTGCAACAGAGCCCACCAGGCTCTCTACGGCTGTTCGGTCGGTGACATCTGCGACGGCCGGTTCTGCACTGCCGCCAAATTGGGAGATCGTTTGCAATACTTCGTCTGGTTGCAAGATATCGTTGACGACCACGTGCGCGCCGGCCTTGGCAATGGCGATTGCGCAGGCAGCGCCAATACCGCGGGCGCCACCGGTAACGATGGCGATTTTGCCCGCTAGAGGTTGGTTTGTGTTCATAGGTTAAGGGACTTTCGCGAAATTACTTTGCAAACTGCCGGTGAGCGGCTTCAATTCCGCATTACGATGACGACTCCAGTCGCCAAGCACAAGAGGCCGACGACACGCTGCCACGTCATTGTGTGCCGCGCGTAACCGATCAGTGATTCGACCTAATGGGTCCCCTGGGGGAAACATCCCCTCCATTCGCCAATCGAGCATCAATCGATTGGCAAGTGGCAGGCTGATCCATTCCCCTATGCGAATATGGCGGCTCCAACGACCGGGTCCCAATCGAACTCGAAAGTGGTGCAAAACGGGACTGTGATACTGCCTCAACTGCGCTGCGCTTGTTGCGTCTATGAAAAGCTTGCGGTCAACCCTAGATTTGATTTTCTTAAAAAAATGTCCGTTCTGCTTTGGCGTAAACCGAAGCGGCGGGTACCGAAGTCACCGCAGGCAACACGTAGG